>JBATHL010000103.1:0-3465 GCA_049666745.1 Gammaproteobacteria bacterium | reverse complement strand
ATACCTGCATCGAGCGCTGCGCCTGAAAGCGGCTGAAACCGAGCGCAGTATTTCCGAACTGGTAAACGAAGCAGTCAAAGCCGCGCTTGCGGAAGACCTCGGCGACATCGAGGCCTTCGAAGTCCGGGAAAAGGAACCCGATTATGCGTTCGAGGACGTCGTCAAGGACCTGAAACAGCGTGGCAAGATATAGCCTGCGAATAAAGAAGTCGGCGCGCAAAGAACTCGAATCGGTCGCCACCAGGGCAGACCGGCGACGCATTATCGAGCGTATTGATTCACTCGCCGGCAACCCACGGCCTCCGGGTGCATTGAAGTTGTCGGGCCTCGATCGTTATCGAATCCGTCAGGGACGTTACCGCATCCTTTACACCATTGAGGATTCGGTGTTGGTGGTTCATGTGATCAAGATCGGCGATCGCAAGAACGTTTACCGAAGCAAATAAATTGTTCCGGGGACAATATACTTAATCCTGCTGACACCCGGACTATCGTGATAGACATTTTGAATTAGGTATGCTGCCACTGGATTTTCAGCCTGCTTGGCGAACGCACTATGCCGATATTTTGATAATGCGCATCAGGTTGAAAAAATAATGCTTTACCGACTAACAAACAGAGTTTTTTTCCATCTCTTTGCTGATAGCATTATCCTTGTTGGGGCTACCAAACGACTGTCGTGCTCATCGATGGATCTCGTCGTATATGAGCTCTGGCAGGTGATTTAAAGATCAATTTAATCAACACGTAAAGGAGTGTCACTATGAGTAACGTAATAAGAAAACCATATACCCTGGCAGCACTGGCAACATCCGCGGTGATTCTGTTACCGGCAAGTGCAAACGCTTTTGAATTTACACTTTCGGGGCAGGTAAACCGGCTGATAATGAATGTCGACAATGGCGACGAGAGTGGCGTGGTCAATGCCGACAACTCGGTCAGTGGTACCCGCGTTCGCGTCAAGGGTAATGGCGATATCGGCAATGATTTGACCGCCGGTCTCTACTACGAGTACCAATTGCAGAGTAATCCCTCCAGTAAAATAACCGCAGACGATCTCGATTCGGATGGTGTTGGCGGCGATGTTGGCGGCGGCGACGATTTTTCAAACCGGAATGCCAACGTTTGGGTCCAGGGTAATTTTGGCAGGGTGACGCTCGGTCAGGGCAGCGGTGCTGCCGATGGCTCGACCGAGGCTGATTTATCGGGCACCACGGTAATCCAGTACCCAACTTCAAACGGCGATTTACTGGGCTCAATAGAGTATGGCGATTCCGGGGTAACCGTCGGTGACACCAGATCGGCATTTGACGGCCTGGGCCGCAATGACAATCTTCGTTACGACGCGGCGGTGGGTGATTTTTCTTTTGCCGGCAGTTACGGCAATGGCGATAAAAAAGAGCTGGCCGCCCGTTACAAATTGGAAAACCTGGAAGTCAGGGTCGCGTGGTGGGATGAAGCTTCAAGCGGTGATGGTGACCGCGGCGCCGCTATATCGGCTACCTGGATAGCTGAGAACGGTATAAACCTTACCGGAGAGTATAGTGGCACCGATGCGAGTGACGGTGAGACTGACGATCCGACCAATATATACGTGAAACTGGGCTACAAGACGGGTAAATCCTCCTATGGTATCGACTGGTCTGAAACCCAGGACCTGGGCCCCGGTGATGGCAGTTCGGTCAGCCTGGCCTGGGTATATGTACCAATGTCAGGCATTGAAGTCTACGCGTCTTACCGGGTCGAAAGCATCGATAACGTGGATGACGACGACGATATCGACGCCCTGATTGGCGGGGCAAGGGTCAAATTCTAATGATGAGGCATATAATTCAAACATGGCGGCTGAGGCGAGCCCTGTTAGCTGGCATTTTGCTGATAACAGCAGCTGGCTGCAGTTCTGCAAACCTGGGAAATATAGATGAAACCGACGATCCTCGAGAGACGATGCCCGGGCCCGGTGTACTTGCCGACGAACAGGGTGAATCACCACTGACGCTGAAAACGGGTGCTGATAAAGAAGCAGCCAAACCTGCCCCGGTCGCTGTGCCAGTCATGGATGAAAAGGCCGAGTTCGAGCAGTTCAAGAAATGGGATCACCTGCGCACGAATGCTGCGGATTCTGCAGAGTACCAGGAGTTCCTGGAGTGGTTGAAGTTTCAGAAGTTCAAGGCCGGGCAATAGCGCCCGGCCTTTTGCGAGAGCGAAATTACTCCACGGGAATGCAGGCGTTATGAGCCACCCGTGGTACCGTATTTGGCTATCCATGCTTTAACCTGGGGCGAGTTCGACGCGACTGAATGTAGCAACGTCAGGTAGCGCTGGATACCGGCGGTTTGTCCGCTTTTATCCATGGTAAGATACCTGCAGAAACGACAGGTCGAGATTGTTCGGCCAATTTTTACGCGCCGCATCGATGGCTTTTATCGCCGCGTCGGTTTGCCCGAGTGAATCCAGCGCGACAGCATATACATAAACATTCCTTGGGGAAGAGTCTTCCTGCTTGATAGCCGTTGCAAAATACTCGAGCGCCTTGTCCTGCTTACCTTCTCGTACCAGGAATAAACCATAAGCATGGTTTGTGTTTGCGCTGTCGGGCGCCACCTCGAGCGCGAGTTGCAATAACTTGCGTGCTTCGTGATCCCTGCCGGTGGCACGGTAAAGATCGGCTAAATTGATCAGCGTTGGCACATAGTAGGCTTCGATTTCGAGTGAGCGCAGGTAAGCGTTTTCGGCCAGAATGCTGAAGCCGAGGCTGGCCTCGAGATTGCCGATGGAAAGCTGCCCGGAGGGAGAGTCGGCCTGGTAATTTAATGATTCACGGTACTCCTCAAGGAGCTTGCCGAGTCGCTCGGCATCCTCGCCTTCGAGCTGGACGAGCGCATCGGCAAGTACGCTGGCGACTTCGAGGCGAATTACCTTCACCGGGTCGTTGATCAGCGAATTCAGCAACTGCCAGCGCACTTCAACCTGCATCGGCCGTAACGCACTCACCGCGGCGCGACGTATCAGTGGATCCGGATTGGCCAGCTGGCCGGCAGCGGTCTCAACGGACAGGCGCGAAGGGAATCCGGCGAGCTTGCTGAGCGGGGTGGCCTGGCGGATGGAGGTCAGGTTTAAACCGGATGGATTCGATGCGTAGTCGCGGAACACCAGCGAGTCCTGTCGGTCCAGTCCCTGGTTGATCAGGGGCCAGATATTTTGCCGCTCAGTCGTGCCCCATTCGGTCATTGTCTTAAATGCCCAGGCGTCGGTTTTACCCTGATGGCATGTCGTGCAGGCATTGGGAGCGTTCGAGACCATCGACAGCTGTGGATCGGGATTCGTGAAACTGTGGTCGCGTCTTAAATCGACAGACATGTAGAGTCTTTCGGGCATGTGGCAGTTCACGCATTGTGCCCCGGCCGAACTCGTCGGATGCCGGTGATGACTCGCCGTATCGAAACGGTCGGGTTTGTGGCACTG
>JBATHL010000102.1:0-11245 GCA_049666745.1 Gammaproteobacteria bacterium | reverse complement strand
GGCGCCCTGCCCGACCGGCTGGGACTATGATCCTGAACTTAGTGTGGAAATTGGACGACTTGCGGTGCAAACCGGCGTCTGGCCGTTAAAGGAATATATCGACGGAGAAGTACGGCATACCAAGGTTCCGAAGCAACGTAAACCCGTCGATGAGTACCTGCAGCTGCAGGGTCGCTTCAAACACCTGTTTGAACCGCATCGTGACGAGCAGGCCATCGATGAAATACAGGCACGCGTGGATGCTTACTGGGATAAATACGATGCAAGATAACTATCACCGGCAAGCTGAAAAGTTCAAATCGCGACAAGCAATGCAAAAACCGCTGCTTTAAAATCGCGTCACTGAAATCCCGGGCCAGAGCGATTATTGGTAGACGCGGAATCATGAATCGGCATAACTGTTGATATCGATCAGGTTGCGCGGATGGTTTTTCTGTAATGCTCTAAGTGTCGATTTCGAGTTAGATCTAGTCAGATGCCTGCGCAAAAACTGAAACAAATGCTGGACCAACGAAGTGTCGAATATATCAGCATTAACCATTCCCCGACGTATACAGCACGAGAAACTGCAGCTTCAACCTTCGTGCCGAGACGCGAATTTGCTAAAACAATCATCGTGGATCTGGATGGCGAGAAAGTTATGGCGGTAGTGTCCGCATCGCGCCACGTGGATTTGGCGGGGTTAAGGAGTCTGGCAGGTGCAAACGAGGCTCGCCTGGTGAGCGAGGATGAATTCAAAGCCTCGTTTCCAGACTGCGAGCCCGGCGCTATGCCGCCGGTTGGATCGCTCTACGATATGCGGGTTTTCGTCGATGAGATGATAACCGAGATTGATGACCTCTGTTTTAACGCCGGTTCCCACGAACAAATACTGCGCATGGATTGCGGCGATTATATGAAACTGGAGCAGCCGGTTGTCGGCAAGATAGCGATCAAGGAATAATCGCGCTAGCTAACGCGGCAAGCGAACTGTTGCAGTTTCACCACTACGAATCGAGCGCTAATCCAGACTACCAAACACACGACGCATTAAAGCGGTCGTGCGTGCGACCGGATTGGCGCGAATATTGGCCTCTTCTTCGGCGATAAGCACAAACAGCCCGTCTATCGCCTTATCGGTTGCATACTGGTCAAGATCGGGATTGACATCAGCCACCAGCGGCAAAGCATTATATTGTTTTACAATATCACCGTAATACCGGGTCGCACTGGTCTCGTTGAGTGTCTCTCTGACGATCGGCAGGAACTGCTTGCGCAATTCATCCCCGGTGGTGCGCTTCAGATAGCGGGTCGCCGCATCAGGTGCACCGTTGAGTATTTCCACCGCGTCGTTAATCGTCAACGCAGTTATCGCGCTGACAAAAATCGGCCGGGCCCTGGCCGCGGCCTTTTCGGCACTGCGATTGAGCTGTTTGACAAAACGATCAATTTCCCCGCCGAAGCCGATTCCACGCAGTGTTTTTTCCACCTTGATGACGTCTGGCGGAAATTCTATTTTAAGTTGCGGATTGCCCAAATAGCCGCCCTTGCGTGACGCCAACGCCGCACCCCGCGTAATACCCTTCGATAACGACTCTTTCAGCGCGGCGACTATTTCCTGACGGGTTAAAGGAACTTCAGCCACGCTTGCGTTAATTAGATCATAGGTCTGTCGCATGTCCTTTTCCGAACACCCGGACAGTAGCAACATCATTATTCCGATCAGTATTAAACGCATCAGTTTTGCCTATAAGTACTCGATTATTTCACCCAGGCCTTCGACCCGGATATCGGTGAATTCCGCCCAGTCGACATCACCACGGGTATCCAGGTGTATCGTCGCCACACCGGCGCCCTTGCCCGCTTCGAGATCGTAGAGGAAATCTCCTACCATGACCGTATCATCGGCATCGGCTTGCCAAAACTTTAGCAGGCGCTGAATTCCATCGGGTGATGGCTTGGGTATGCATGAGTCGCGATCGAGAATGTGATCCAGCGGGAAAAAGTGCTCAATCGAGCAGGCTTCTAGCGTATGTTGAACTACCGGCATGGTATTACGCGTCAGTATCGCCAGCTGCCGGCCCTTGTCATGCAGTCTTTGTAACAAGTCATTGGCACCCTGCATTATCGAAGCCTTGCCTGCGTAGTAAAACTCAAGTTCATTAAGTGCTTCCCATAGCGGAGCTGCCTGGTCATCAGGCATAGCGTGCAAGGCTTCGAGAATCGGTACCTGCGGCTCAAGACCGAGTTCACGGCGCATATGTTCAAAATCATGTGCACTGACCGTTAGTGTGCCATCGAGGTCAAATATCCAGTGACCACGATGTTTAAGTAAATTGGGTTCATGCATAGGTTGTTCGATATTGTAGGGAATTTGGTGGTTTCATTGTAAGATCAGCGTTTTGAAATTTAGCAACAGGGGATAAAGATGACAATAAAGGTTGGTGATACGCTACCTTCGATTAGCTTACAACACAAGATAGATGCTCAAGTGGAGACGCTAAGCAGTGATGACCTGTTCAGCGGTAAAAAAGTTGTGTTATTCGCCCTGCCCGGCGCCTTTACACCGACCTGCTCGGCATCGCATCTGCCCGGCTATGTGGTTCATTCCGATCAGTTGTTCGACAAGGGCGTAGATCGCATCGTCTGCCTTTCGGTTAACGATGCCTTCGTCATGGAAGCCTGGGGCAAGCAGCACAATGTCGATGACAGAGTCATGATGATCGCCGACGGTAGTGCCCATTTCACCAGGGCAATTGGACTCGAAGTCGATCTCGATGCTGCCGGTATGGGCATACGCTCACAGCGCTATGCAATGGTAGTCAATGATGGTGTGGTCGAGTTGCTCAACGTCGAAGCACCACGAGCATTCGAAGTCAGCGATGCTGAAACCATACTCGCCAGTCTCTAACAGAGCGCTACCATTAACACCCCCAAAGGACCCAGTGAATTCGTCGACGCGGCCTACCACCTCGAAGACGAGGCCAGCATGGTCGATTTTTATCGTAAATGGGCCGCGGATTATGATCACCAGATGCTTGATAAACTCGGCTATACGTCGCCGACGAAAATTGCACAACAACTCGGTGAGCACCTGCCGGATACCGGATCGACAGTATTTGATGTCGGCTGTGGCACCGGTTTAACCTGCGTATTTCTGGCCGCAAAAGGCTATACCAACCTGGATGGAATCGATCTCTCACCCGAAATGGTGCGAGTCGCCGCTGAACGCGGGATTTATCGGGAACTGCTGGTGGGTGATGTCAACCAGGCCCTGGATCGGGATAGCCAAAGTTACGACGCCGTCATTTCCTCGGGGACTTTCACCCATGGCCATGTCGGGCCGGAACCGATGGATGAAATTTTTCGAATTCTGAAGCCGGGCGGCATCCTGGCCTGTACGGTGCATGAGGATCTCTGGGAATCAATGGGATTCGAAAAAAAATTCGCTACGCTGGTCGAACAGGGTATTGCAACTCGCAAAAGCTTGAAACTGGATAGCTACTACAAAACCGGACCTGCTGAAGGCTGGTTTTGCGTTTATCAGAAAAATGCTTAGCTGGCGTCCTTTAGATCAATGAAATGTTCGAGCATAGTCGTCACGTAGCTACCCGCTGGTAAGGTTAATTTTAACCACAGGTTCCGCTTTTCAGCATCGTAGTCATAACTGAAGTTATCGACCACGGCACGCAAGGCTCGCATCTGCAGTTTCGATCCCTGCCGATCCAGGCAATCGGTGATATCTTCGTGCTGGGCAAAAACCTGTTCCTCGATAGCCTTCGCCTCATCGCTAATCTGATTGCTACCTGAGCCATAAAGGCTTGCGCTACTCGCGATATCCAGTTGCTGATAGCGCAAAATCAGGTCGTCATTTATCTCATCCCTGAAAATAGAGTGACTCCCGCGCAGCATGAAAATATCTCCGCTTAACGGCTTTTCCCAGTGCCCCAGGCTGATGCGCCGGGCCAGAATCTGATTAAACAGGTAACTGCGCAACGATGACAACAATATACTTTTCCGCGATCGTTGCAGCCTGCGATTTGCCAGCTGTGCCATGGCCTGTTTGACGTTGTCCTGCCTGCGACCAAATCGCTGTGCACCAAAATAATTAGCGAAACCTTGCCTGGTTATATTATTAATCTGCGCAATGGTTTGATCAGGCAACTCATTCACCTCCCGCAAGCACAACTGAAAGGCGTTATATTTATGCGTTCCCGGTCGTAACTTACGGTTGTGTCGGGCCTGTCGCAAAATTCGATATCCATCTCCTGCTGACTTACCCGCCGGTAAAGGCTTGCCGGGCAGATGCAAACTCAGCCATTGACTTGTGCGTGCATGCTTGTCTTTGAGTCCACTGTGACCGACAAGCCTGGGATGCAGTGAATAGTCGTGCGCGATCCGGGTGATGAGTTCCGGGGTGCTAAGCCCGGTTTTTTCAACCAGCAGGAAATAATGTTCGCCTTCCCCATCGGGTTCGAAACCAAGTTCCTCGTTGACCTGGAAATCTGCCGGCGTGGCTTTAAGAACCCCGCCAATGGCCGGCGAACCGTAGGGGTAAACCGGCATCTGCAGCATCAGGAAGTTGCTTTCCTGGCAACCTGGTTACGCAGGTAATTGATACTGACATTACTGGCAACCACACCCAGGTTCTGCTCGATCGCTGCCGTGGCAAGCTTGAGCAAGGCTTTGGCATTCGGTAACAGGCCAGCATCTATCGGAAAGCTGGCCCTGGTGCGCAGTTCATCAAGCCAGCCATGCCCGCCACCGCATTCGATATTTGCTGCAATTTCTATTTCGTTGACGCTACTGAGACGTTCGCTGTCTGTAAGCCGGGCACGGCCAGTTGCGTCGCGGTGGTAGCTGGCCCAGTAAATTTCCTGCATCCGCGCATCAAGAGCAACCAACGCGTTATCGCATTCGAAGTGATCCAAACAGGCCTGCGCCAGCACCGCCAGGGTTGAGACTGGTAACAACGGGATATCCAGTGCGATACCTATACCCTGCGCCTGCGCTGCCGCTATACGGATACCGGTGAAAGCGCCCGGACCATTAGTAAAGGCGCAATGGGATATCGATTGCCTGGGGATTTCAGATGCTGCCAACACCGCGTCCATCATCACCGGAAGAAGCTGTACATGCTGCCTCGGTGCGATTTCAAACTCGCTGAATATGACGCCATCTTCGCGCAATAGTGCAACGGAACAGGCTTCGGTAGAGGTGTCTATGGCAAGGACATTCATGCCGTTAGGACGTGATGCTATTTCAGTGCTGCGATAACCTGCTTCGCATCGGCGACCAGAGGATGATTTGGATTTTCATTGATAAATTGCCGCATCACAGCCATGGATTGTTTGCTTTGACCGATACTCGCCAGGCTGACGCTCTTACCGAACAAGGCATTGGGACGCATATTGCTGTTTTCATACTCACTGAGAAAGCCATCAAATAGTTCCACTGCTGCCTGTAGATCACCTCTATCCATTTCATGCTGCGCCTGACTGAATTTCACCAGTTCCGCCTGGAAATCCTTATCCTGGGTTAAATCAGCTTTCCAGTACGGTTTCAGCAAGGTGTCAGTTGATTCGGCACCTCTTATTCCCGCGACATAAGTCTGGGTTGATTTGGCTGATTGCCATTGCGTCGGATTAAGTGATTTCAGATGTGCCCAGACAGATTTGAATAATCCCGTGAATACGCTATGCGAACTGGATTCGGTAATCGTAGTCTCATTTAGCGCCAGAACCGGTGCGTTGGCTGTAATACTGCCAACGCAGAACACGATAATCAGTAATCTCTTCATACTTTAAACCCTTATTGGCTCAACAACTTGCCGTATGCCTCGTACTCTTTCTTTAAGCTTGCGTTCAACTGAACCGCCTTCTGGTAACTGGATCTCGCCTGCTTTAAATCGCCGGCCTTGTATTGCGCCATTGACAGGTTTATCCAGATGCCACCGTCTTCGCTATCCAGTCTGGCAGCCTGAGTGTAGTAGTAAATCGACCTATTATACTCCTTTTGGAGAAAGAATAGGTTACCCTGATTGGATTTTACCGCACTATTTTCTGGCGCAAGCTCTTCCAGCGCTTCAAATGCGATTTCAGCGTCCTGATATAGTCCGAAACGTGCGTACAGGATCGCAATTTGTAAGCGGGCGCTAATATTCCCGGGGTCATTCGCCACCATGGTCTGGTACGGCAGTATCAGACGATCGATACTTTTCACCAATAATACATTTAACGCCTGTTTCACCAGGCTTTCGGTACGTTTCCTGTCGGGCAGACCAATCGAATAACCGGCCTTGCGCAGGGTTACCGGTTTATACACCTTCCAGGCCTGCTGCAAATCGATGATTTCAAGTTCACCAGCGGCCAGCGCGGTCTGGTATTTACTCGCGCCCTCGGCCCAGGCCTCGATAAAACTGGTGTTGACCATGGTCGCCTCGAGCGGAATCCAGACTTGCCCATTCCTGATTATGACCAGACTGGAGTCCTGACTGATCAACCCTGCGTCGACTGCAGAAATACCCGTATCGAACATCAGGAACAGATGTCCGGGTACTTCGATGAAAGCGGTGTTAATACCGAGATTTTCGAGACCAGCGCTGATCAGCACCGATAAATCATCACAATCCCCGCTTTTCAGGCGCAATGTTTCGCGGGGGAATTGCACATAGTCGATTTGATCATCGCGCAGGTCGGTAAACGGAGTATTGGGGTCGATGATGTAGCTGGTGCCAGCCGCCGTCAGGCCGCTAAAATAGACCATTGCCGAAACCAGTTTATCGTTTAACGGGCCCGGATCTGGCTGGTAGGTATTGACGACCTGGCGCACGTAATCTCTTAGAGTGTCATCCTTCGGCGTGACGAAGGATCCGACCATGGCCGAATCACCCCAGATGATCGCATTCTTACCGTATATCGTCATCGGCTGGGTCAGCGAGATACTGTCTTTCTGACCATCGCGCAGATAAGTCAGTTTCACCTCCACCTGCACCCCCGTATCCTCGTCCACCTCGAGAATCCTGTTATTGAAGGTAGCCTTGATAGGAATTTCCCGGATTTCACTACCCTTGATCGACGCGATATCAATCGAGGTGGGGAAATCCATGAATTCCTTGATCTGAAACGAGAGCTTCAAATTGCCATATTCGGTAGTACTGACATTTTGCAGCTTTACGCTGCCAATCGACTGATCCTGGTACTTTTTGTAAGCGGCCGAAAAAACCCGCTGCAGATTCAAATCGGAAAGCAGCAGCTGGGGCGCATTGTTGGCGAACTCCAGTGATTTCTTACGTTCGGCAAAAGCGACGTTCAGGATGGCACGGTTTTCGTCCGAGGGATCGAGTTCGACCGCTTTTTCAAACGCCGCTACCGCATCGTCGAATGAGCGACGTTTGCTATAAAGCTTACCCAGCGCGATATGCGGATCAGCCCAGGATGGACTTATCGCGGCCGCCTTTTCGAGATGTTCCTGCGATTCGTCGAACAGATTGGCGTTCTGGTAGACACGACCAATGCGATATTGCAGGTCAGCCGATGCCGCATCGAGACTAATCGCTGTTTTCAGGATCTCAATTGCCGAGCCGGTTTTACCCTGTTGATTGGCGATATCGGCCTGCAGCACGAGCACGTCGATGTCTTCAGGAGCGATACGCGCGGCTGCTTCCGCGTGGATGGTGGCGGTTCGATAATTGCGTGACGCAAACAGGCTGCGCGCGTAAAGCGTCTGTGCCAGCAATGACCCGGGTTCAAGCAGGATTGCTTTACCCAGGTAAATATTGGCCTCCTGGTATTGCTGACGTTCAAGCTCGGTCTCACCGGCGAGCAGGTACAACTCGAATGCTTCCGGGTTGTGCTTGATGCCCGTGGCCAGGGCCTTCACCGCTGCGGCAAGTTGATTGATTTCAATATAAGACTGTGCAAGCGATACCCATAGGTCTACGAGGTCAGGTTTCTCGTTACCGGCACGGGTTAAGCGCAACACCGCCTCCTGGTGCTTACCCTGTTTTGCGGCAATCTTACCGAGCAGGTAATGGCCGTCACCTTTGGTTTCCTTTTTCCCCGACAGCTTCAGCGCAATTGTCTTGGCCTCGTTATTACGACCCAGGCTGAGTAAAGCTCTCGCCTTACCGACAGCCGCTGCGCCGGAACCGGGTTGTGCCCGCAACACTGCATCATATTGCCTTAGGGAATCCTCATATCTGCCCAGTGCATGCAAGTCAGTTGCAATCTTAAGGCGAATTTCGTGGCGGTCCGGGTTGATTTTTACTAGCGTCTGGTATGCCGATAGCCCTTTTTCGACAAGACCGGCTTCGATATAGGCACGACCCATTAAATATCGAAGCTCGACATTGCCACGGTGCAGCAACAGACCATCTTCGGCACAGCTAACAGCACCAATCGCATCGGCGAGTTTCAGGCTTATCCTGGTACAGATCAGGTAAGGCTCGACATCGGCCGGGCTTTGTTCGAGTACCTCTTCGATTAACGCCCGGGCATCCAGGTACTGTTCCAACTGGTATAAGGCCAGTACCTGATAACGAATCGCCTTGTTACGGTAGGATTCAATATCTTCCAGTTGCTTGAACTCGGAGATTGTACGCGTGTAATCCTCTAACTGGTACAGGCTCATGCCGAGAATGTCACGCGTCGCAGCATTGTCCGGTGCAACTCTCAACAATTGATCGGCGAGTTCGACAACTTCGTTCAATTCACCAGCCTCGTACAGCGAGACGATCCTCTGGAAATAATTTTGTTTGGGCGCTGAAGGCGCTGCGCTTAACCCGTGAGCGCTCACCGACACCACTCTGAACCAGTTATACTTGCCCGCCGTGCTAACCCACAGTGACTGATTCAGTTGGTAACTGGTTGCAACTTTTTCAAACGGTCCGTCTTTATCGACTGCAGCCTGGATTTCATATTTAGCGATCAGCGGAGACTTGCTACTGCTCCAACGCAGATCTATGGTTTCGGTATTGGCCGAGATACGCAACCCGAAAGCCGCGTTCGGATATTCCAGGAAATCAAAGCGGAAATTTTTCTGTAAAACAGAATCGTTTACGTAAACACTGTTTTTTGCATGCGAAGCTACCGATACTGAGGTCGCCTGCTCAAAGTAAACTAGTGTCCCATTGTCTCCTTCGGCGCCGAAAGATCTATAGGGTTTAAGGTTGTCATAAACCTTCACCGAATACTCATTGAACGCCGTGCCAACGAGCGCATAGAGTCTGTCCTGCCTGTCGATATCCAGTCCGTAAAAACGGTTTACCTTGTTTATCGATGCCTCTTTTGCACCTAGCGTTGCGACAAGATCTCGCTCCTTGCTGATGACCTTGATTACACCTAGCGCACCACCATCGGCTACATATAGATTTTGCTGGCTGTCGACTGCTATCGGCCCCACTTCGACGAACAGTTTTTTTCCACCCTGGCTGGACTTGATTTCTTCGACAAACTTCCCGTCGGCAGCAAACACCTGCAACCGATTGTTACCCTTGTCGGCAACATAATATAAACCGCCATGTATGAAAACATCACTGGGCTGATTAAAATCTCCAGCCGAGGATCCGTAGCGACCGACAGTAAATAAATGCTTTCCATCGTGAGAAAATGCATGCAAATAGTTTTTGTCCAGCACCGCGACAGTTTCACCGCCGACATGAATTGAAGAGGGTCGGCTGGCCTGTTCGGCAAACCTGCCCTGCTCAGCTCCATCTGCTCCCAAAATCACGACTCCCTGGTCTTTAGCCTTGATACACAGGGTTTTGTCGTCGATAAAAGCGTATACCGCTACACAGGCTGCGTCGAACTTCGCACCAAGCTCTATCCTGTCCCGGGCAAGTGGTGCCACAAAACTGGTTTGATCGAGCTGAAAAACCTCGATTTTCTTATTATTTTTATCGAGGATTGCAAGTTGTCCCTTCGCATTGACCGAAAGATAAGTAATATCACGGTATTGCGAACGCGCCTGTCCGAATACACCAAAAACGCTAATCACTTCACCCTTGCGCCAGTCAAAAATCGTAATTCGATTACTTACCCGATCACCCAGATACAGGGTTCCATTCAAATCCGTTGTCATCGCGCTTAGTTCGGGGGTACTACCGAAAAGTTCTTTCAGATCACTGGATTTTATTCGGGAGATCAGCTCGCCATGCATATCGAATATTGAAAGTCGATCCGGGCCTTCCAGAACATAGACGTTTTCTTCGGCATCGATGCTGACATGGGTCGGTTTCAGTAAATCATCATCACTGGAGCCATGCCGGCCAAAGCTATGTAAATAAAGACCCTGAGGGTTAAAAACACTTATCCGCCGGTTTTTTACGTCACCGACATAAATATTATTATTGATCGACGTCGCGACAGGTTTCGGGTCTTTGAGTTCGCCTGGATTGCTGCCAGATTGAGAAAACCGGGTTACTGGTTTCAAATCCGGAGCAAGAATAGCAACCCTTCCCGAGCCTTCGTTAATAACAACGAGATTACCATTGGGAAGCACTTCGGTTCCGCCTAGATCGGAATCCTTAAAAACGGAGGGGATTAGACTGCTGGCTTCGATATTGCCATCGACGATTTTCAGGATGGTTGCCTTTTCCTGGCTGGTGACATAAATGACACCGTCGTCAGTGAGTTTCAAACCGGAGGCATCCTTAAGAACTCGAGCGTGATCCCTGGCATCGATGTAATGCAGAATTTCGAGTCCCTGCGCCTGCCCTGCCATGGTGGCCAGGAATGCTGCAAAAACAACTCCCAGACCTCCGGGTAATACTGTCAGGATATTGCGCTTCGTCGTTACAGTTCCTCCCGTTACTCGAAATGTCAGGAGTTTATTGAGAAGCTCACTAACTGGCGATCCCTCTTTTACTGTTTTTAACGAAATTAACAAATTCTTCGACCTCGGGGTATTTATCACACAATGGCCGCAGGTTAGCAAATGCGTTTTGTTTTGACCCCTTGGACTTTAATAGTTCACGAAAAGATTTATGCAAGGCGCGGATCAGATCCTCTGAAAAACCCTTTCTTTTGAGCCCTTCCTTGTTAATACCAATCACCCTGGCACGATTTCCCGCTGCGGTGGAGAAGGGCGGGATATCCTGGGTTACTACCGAGCCGAGACCACAAAAGGACTTATCTCCGATCTGGATAAACTGGTGCACCGAAGTAAATCCGCCCAGGATCGCATAATCGCCAACCTCGACATGCCCCGACAATGAGGCCGCATTGGCGAATACCGAGTGATCACCGACCACACAATCATGTGCGAC
>JBATHL010000101.1:0-5702 GCA_049666745.1 Gammaproteobacteria bacterium | reverse complement strand
GACCCTGTACGATGCTCGCTATCGACAGCAGTGCCAACCCCCCGCCAGCACAGATCAGAAAGGTCGAATTTCTCGACCGCGGAACCAGGGCTTTGCGCGGGTCTGACTGCCCGCCATGACGAGCGGGTTCACTACTGACAGGCGGGGATTCCATCTAGATGGGTAGTAACGGTGGTGCCTCCACCGTGACGAAGGTTTCAGGAAAAAAACCGTTGAAACGAGTTGCCGCAGAGTTGCTATAGGCCCCGGTCTGGCCGATTTCGATCCAGTCACCCTCCTCGGCATCCACCGGCAGGTAAAAGGGGGTCGGCAGGATATCCAGGTTGTCGCAGGTCGGACCCAGAATAGTGAAATCCTGGAACTCGGTGGCAGGGGTTCGCGCCGGATTAATCAACCGTGCCGGCAGCTGCATCTTACCCGTCAGGGTTTCAGAAAGACTTTGATAAACACCATCGTTGATATAGAGCTTATTGTCCTTGCGCAGCTGTATCTGGGTCAGCAAAGTACAGCCGCTCGCGACCAGTCCGCGTCCCGGTTCGCACATCAGCACGCAGTCACGCCTGATACGCGACTGGTCGAAAGCCTGCTTGATCGCGTCGAAGTAGGCGTTGAGTGCGGGCGGACGATCGTCCTCGTAAAGCGCGGGAAAACCACCACCCACATCCAGGTAATGCACCGGTACATTGGCAGTTTCAATCACCTCGATCGCTGTGTTAATCCCATCGACAAAGGCCTGTGGACTGCGGCATTGCGAACCGACATGGAATGCAACCCCGGTTTGAAAATGCGCGTTATGCACTTTTTGCAGGAGGGCCGGCGCGTCTTCCGCGGCAATACCGAATTTATCCGAGAGCTGATACTGCGCATCGTGTACCGGAGTTACAATACGCACCAATACTACCTTGCCGTCGCCACCACCGGTGATATCGATAATCTTATCGAGCTCTTTTTCATGGTCGATGACAAAGTGATCGACGCCATATACCTGGTGGGCGGTCATGATCGCCGCACGGGGCTTGACCGGGTGCATGAAATAGCAATCGGCCTGCGGCAAATGCTCCCGCACCAACGCGATTTCGGCGAGCGAAGCCGTATCAAAATGCCGGATACCCGCTTCATACAATGCCTGTAAAACAGCCAGATGCGGATTGCATTTAACCGCGTACATGACCCGGCCCGGAAAAGTATCGAGAAAGTAATTCGCCTGGCGTTTTAATTCAGCAGGACGCAGGCAATAGACCGGGTAGCCGGGGCTTAACTCTTCGACTACATCTTCGACGGTGGCGAAGTGGGGCATTTGAATTTTGCTTGACATTGATTTACTCAGGTAATTGACAGCATTTTCGCACAGTCTCGCGCTAAAGAATATCCACCATCAAGGGCCTTCGCCAACACTGACCCAGCTCGAAAGATTCTTTTGCGGCCGCCAGAATTTCAGCAGCGCTGACGGCTTCAGTATGAAATCAAACTCGTAGCCCGCACGCAGCACTATTTGCGTGCGCCCCTTGTGAACCATCGCCAACAGTGGTTTCAGCAGCCGATGGTCAATATCAAGTAACAGTTGCTCCAGGGGCAGGCTGCCTTCCGTCTTGAGTAGCTCAAGCAAGCGCAGATCGATAACCAGGGCATCTGCGGGGTTAACAATCGTATCGATCTCAGTGCAGGATCGGGGAGCCAAACCCAGGCTATGGGCAAAACGGTTGAGTAACGGATCGTCACAAAACCATGCCAGGTTTGAGTCCGGGGTTTGCAGCCGGCACCCGGCGCCCCAGAACCAGAGGCTATTTATCGCCACCAGGCCGCGCTGAATTCGTCGCTGGTTGACCGGATGCTGATGCATGAACATCTGGATTTCGTTGAGCAACTTGTACCATGGCAAATTCTGCCGCGATTGCTCGATATACGGATTGACGGTTTTCCCCAGCACCGAGAGAATATGCGGATAGTAGGTTGGCGCCACGAACTGTTTCAGATGCAACAGGAATAGCCCTTCGGCAATTACATCTATATTACAATCTACTTTAAATAATTCATCTAAATCTTTGATTATTATGTTTATATCTTGTAAATTTTCTTGGTCAGCAGGTATTGGAACGATAACCGCACTGCGCATGTCGGGTCGCAGATGAATCGCCTGGCACAGCAGCATGCGTTCCGCTTCAGCAGCTTCGGAGGCGGTAAAAGCCTGCGCCATGGGTAATCCCGCATGCGCTGCCTGCACAGAATCGTGCCCGGCCAATGCGCTACCCAGGATGGCATCGATCGTATAGGCCTGGTTGGGTTTTGCCGTTGCCCGCCGAAGAAGTCGATTCAGATGCGGTAATTGCTGGTGAAGCAGTTGCGGCTCGAGCTCATGCAGCGGCAAATCGAATAGCCCGGGCAGGACTATTTGAACTGTTCTGGTCATCGGCTCGCACTAATCCTTGAGACTCGTGGATAGCAACTCATTCAGATCGTTGGACATTTCGCTATTGTCGAGCATGTTTTCTACCTGCGACTTCATTAACTGCCCCTGCTGCGCGATTAGTTTGCGCCAGTGCACGAAAGGATTGGCGAGTCGAGCCGCCACCTGCGGGTTAATCGCATCGAGTTCGAGAATTTTCTGCGCGGCAAACGCATAACCCGCACCGTCTTGCTGATGAAAGACACTCGAATTGGTAACCATGGCGCCAAGCAGGGAACGGGCCCGGTTAGGGTTGCTGAGCGTGTACGCGGGGTGATCGAACAATGGCCTGATTTCTTCAATCGCATTGTCCGCGCCGCTCGAGCCCAGCGCGCTGAACCACTTATCCACTACCAGTGCGGTATCTTTCCATTGCTCATAAAAGCGGGACACGATCCGATCGCGCAAGGCATGATGATAATGGACCACCATCTGCAGGCAGGCGATCTGGTCTGTCATGTTGCCGGCCTGCTCGAACTGCACTTCACAGAGTTCGAAATAGTCCGGCTGCTCGAGATGCAGCAGGTAAGCCAGGCAGATATTCTTCAGGCGACGCCGCGCAATCGCGTCTGGATGCAGTTGATACTCACCGCTGTCGATACAATTCTGGTAGTGCTCCAGCAGCTGGCGCTCATTACCCGACGCAATCTCGAATTTAAGCGTTTCACGCACTTCGCGAAGCTTTTGCACGTCGACCTGATCCAGCATTTCGGCAATGTATTTCTCTCCCGGCAGCACCATCATTTCGGCAACCAGCGCGGCATCCAGCGGTGAACGCGCTAACAGGTCATTGAACGCGGTCAGTAACGGTTGCTGGAGCTGGGTCCATTGCGCCCTGTCCTGCTCCAGCATCGCCAGCATGGTTCGGCTGGCCAATTGCTGGCTTGCTTCCCAGCGGTTAAAAGGGTCGCTATCACAAACCATCAAGCTGGCAAGTTCAGCGTCGCTTAGATCGGTGCGCAGAATGATCGGCGCCGAAAAGCCACGAAACGCGGAAATCATTGCCTGCGCTGGCATATCGGGGTAATGCAACACCGTTTCCGGTTCCCTGATATCGATTATCTGCTCGAGGTTACCGCTGTCATCCATGACCAGTGGCTCGCCCTGCTGATCGAACAGGGCCAGGCGCATGGGCATGTGAAACGCCCGATTGAGTTCGCCCCGGGTAGTACCCGCACGCTGCGTCACGGTTAGCGACAAGCTGCCCGTTGCGGCATCGTAATCACGTTTTATATCGATGCGCGGCGTACCGGATTGCTCGTACCAACGTTGAAAGCGATCCAGGTTAATCCCCGAGGCATCCTGCATCGCCGCACGAAAATCATCGGTGGTTACCGCCTGCCCGTCGTGGCGCTCGAAATACAAATCCATCCCTTTACGGAAGTTCGCTGCACCCAGCAGGCAGTGCATCATGCGCACTACTTCGGCGCCCTTGTTATAAACCGTCGCGGTATAGAAATTGTTGATCTCCTGGTAAGAAGCGGGTCTTACCGGGTGCGCCATCGGCCCGGCGTCTTCGCTAAACTGATGATTACGCAATACTCGCACATCGCTGATGCGCTGAATGGCGCGTGAAAACATGTCCGCACTGAATTCCTGATCACGAAAAACGGTTAGTCCTTCTTTCAGGCTTAGCTGAAACCAGTCGCGGCAGGTTACCCGGTTACCGGTCCAGTTATGAAAATACTCATGTGCGATAACGCCTTCGATGGCCAGGTAATCGTCATCGGTCGCAGTGTGCGTATTGGCGAGGACATACTTGGTGTTGAAAACATTCAGTCCCTTGTTTTCCATCGCACCCATATTAAAGTCATCCACGGCGACTACCATGTAAAGGTCGAGATCGTATTCGAGGCCGTAGACTTCTTCATCCCAGCGCATCGCTTTTTGCAGCGAGCGCAGGGCATGATCACATTTGTCGCGATTATGATGCTCGGTAAATATCTGCAATTGAACATCGCGCCCGGAGCGGGTGACGAAGTTATCCTCGACACAGGCGAGGTCTCCGGCAACCAGTGCGAACAAATAAGCTGGCTTGGGATACGGATCCTGCCAACCGACCCAGTGCCGCGTGCCATCTTCGCCGCTATCTACCCGATTGCCGTTTGATAGCAACAGTGGATAGGCTTCTTTACTGGCATGAATCTCCGTGCTGAACACCGACATGACGTCGGGTCGATCGAGATAGTAGGTAATATAGCGAAAGCCTTCGGCTTCACACTGTGTACAGAAGTTTCCATTAGACAGGTATAGACCTTCGAGCCGGGTATTAGCCGCGGCATTGATTTCAACTTCGCAACTCAACTCGAACCGATCGGGAACCGACTTGATAGTCAGGGTTTCTGGGGTCAGCTTGTAATCATCGGCCTGCAACACTTTGCCGTCGAGACGCAGCTCGATAAGCTTGAGCTCGATCCCGTCAAGAACAAGTTCGGCGTCTTTGTCTGCCGTCATTCGATGCATTTGCAGTGCGCTGATAACGCGGCTGCGGCTTTCGTCGAGATGGAATATCAGCTGAGTTTCCGAGATGCCGAAACTGGGTGGCTGGTAGTCTTTTAAATGCTTGCGCAAGTGCTTATCGGTTTTCATTGTACGAGTCTGAAAAGAGGTCGCATAAGTGTACCCTAAGGAGTATCATTCGCAGCATTTTTCAGCCCAGGAGATTCCCCCGATGGCAGTCGAACGTACTCTTTCGATTATCAAACCCGATGCAGTTGCCAAAAACGTGCTTGGCGAAATTTACAGTCGCTTTGAAAAAGCCGGTCTGCGCATTATTGCAGCCCGCATGGAACATTTAAGCGCGCAAAAAGCAGGCGAGTTTTATGCCGTGCACAAGGAGCGCCCTTTCTACAACGATCTGGTTGAGTTTATGACCTCCGGACCGGTAATGGTGCAGGTGCTGGAAGGCGAGGACG
Source organism: Gammaproteobacteria bacterium (assembly GCA_049666745.1). GTDB lineage: Bacteria > Pseudomonadota > Gammaproteobacteria. The sequence continues at coordinate 344 of JBATHL010000101.1, read as the reverse complement.
CGATTGCAAAAAACCGCGAAGTCATGGGCGCTACCAATCCGGCTGACGCCGCCCCGGGTACGATCCGTGCGGATTTTGCGCAAACCGTCGATGAAAACGCGGTGCATGGTTCCGATGGGACCGATACCGCCAGCGCGGAAATCGAATTCTTTTTCGGTAGCGACGGTATCTGCCCACGCACCCGCTAGGCTGATGCTTAAACAGCGCGGCCAACGCCGGGCTGGAAAGTGCAGTGATCTGAAACTGGTTATGGATTGCTATCCACTGTTTGCTGCCACCAGGCAGGCAGGTCGGCGATCGAACCGAGTACAGCAAAAGGCTTTATTTCGCCGCTTAAGTCAGCC
>JBATHL010000100.1:0-7677 GCA_049666745.1 Gammaproteobacteria bacterium | reverse complement strand
AAATCCTTGTCCGAAGTCGGGTTGTTGAATTCGGCTGCGTCGATCAGGCCGCTTTTCATCGCCGGCTGGATTTCACCACCAGGCAATTGTACGACCGACATGCCCATTTCCTGCAATACGTCTGCAGCGAGTCCCACGGTGCGATACTTGAGGCCTTTCATCTGGCTGCTCTTGGTGATGTGCTCCTTGAACCAGCCCAGCGGTTGTGCCGGCATTGGACCGGAGAAGAAACCGACCAGGTCGAGTCTCAGCTTGTCGTGCATCAATTCATAGTACAGGTCTTTACCGCCACCGTACTGGATCCAGCCCATCAGTTCATTAGCTGACCAGCCGAAACAGGGGCCGGTGCCGAATAGCGAGGCCACCGGGCTTTTCGAATACCAGTAGGCGGTGACCAGGTGCGCGCCGTCGAGTACGCCCTTGTGTACCGCGGTTTGCATTTCGGCGGTTTTGACGACCGCGCCCACGCCGAGTAGATCGATTTTCAGCGATCCGCCGGACATTTCGTTAACGCGTCGGACATAGTCCTCGGCGAATTCAAGAAAGATACCGCCGCCCCAGGCAGCCTGTACTTTCAATACGACGGGATCGGCGGCAACCGAAATATTGGGGAACGATGCTGCAGCTGCGCCGCCTGCAATCGCGGCAGCACCGGTGGTTAGAAATTTGCGACGTGATGTCTTTGCTTCGGTCATAACTACTTTCCTCTTTATTAGATTTGATTAGGATGGCGATAGTTATTATCTAGTCACTTACGCTTGAAATACTGATTGTTGAAGCAATATTTCGGATCGCCATTACCTGTTTTTTTACGTTGTGAATGACTGGACTTGGCATTAAAACACATTAACAAAGTATATTGTATACCAGATTATTGAATTGCCAGTTTTTACAACGTCCTCATTGCCATAGCAGGGTTATGGTCGCGCCTAGTATATTGCCTGAAAAGGTATATTCATAGGGCTTTGTGCGTAGGCTACCGGCGCCCGGGCTCGCGCTATCAAAATCAGGCCACGCGGTCGCCGGGTTCTTCACCGTTAAAAATTGCGACCAGGTTGTCGATCGCCCTGAAACCCATGGCGTCGCGGGTTTCCCGGGTGGCGCTGCCGATATGCGGCAGCAGGAATACGTTATCCAGCTGCCGGTAACCGGGATGTATCGCATCGGGTTCACCGTTGAATACGTCGAGTCCGGCTGCCGCAATACCGCCTGCCTGCAGCGCGGCCACGAGGGCATCGTCATCGATGACGCCACCGCGCGAGGTATTCACCAGGATAGCGTCGCGATGCATCAACGCGATAGTTTCGCGGTTCAGCAATCCCCGCGTCGCATCCGATGCCGGGCAGTGGATCGACAGCACGTCGATGTTCGCCAGCAGCGCTTCCACACTGTCGTGGTAGATCGCGTCCCCGGCATGTTGCGGGTCCAGCGGTTTGCGATTGTGATAATGCACTTTCATGTCAAAGCCGCGCGCTCTATTCGCCACCACCTGGCCGACCCGGCCCAGGCCGAGGATGCCCAGGCGCTTGCCGGTGATCTGCCGGCCAACCATGAAGGCCGGACTCCAGTCTTGCCACTGTTGATTACGCACCAGGCGTTCGCCTTCGCTGGCACGACGCGCTGCGCCGAGCATGAGCAGTATCGCGATTTCGGCAGTGGCGTCGGAGAGCACATCGGGTGTGTTGGTTACGATGACCTGCTTTTGTTTGGCGGCTTCGAGGTCGACATGATCGACGCCGACGGAAAAATTGGCGATCGCCTTTACGCGGGCGGGTAATTGCGCAATGGTTGCCGCCGGGAACTTTTCCGTATGGCAGGGCAGAATTGCATCCGCCCCGGCCGCCAGTTCCAGTAATTCATCGGTGCTATAGAGCTTGTCATCGGGGTTGAGAATAGTGGCAAAATTTTCTGCCAGTTTTTGCTCGACCGCAGCAGGTAGTTTGCGCGTTACCAGCACAACCGGTTTATTACTCATGTTGTTTCCCTTGCAGGGTTACGTTTTCTGCGGACTATTCATCTCGCGGTACAACGACAACGACATTCTACCGGTTACCAGGGCCGCGGCAAGCAGCAGTGACCATAACAGCCATTTCTGCCAGGGTAACTCGGCTTGTGCAGCGAGCCTGGCCGTACCACCTGATTCCTGGATGGTGACGAGGGATACCAGTTTGCCGCGTTGCTGGGCCTGTTGCAGGCTACCTTCGAGTAAGCCGGCCAGGTCGCTCACCGGTACCCTGCTTTCGTAGTTGCCCCAGGCCAGTGTATAGGGCCCATTGTCATCACCCAGGAAGATGACTTCGTACTGTGGGTAATTCAGTTCGACCAGGGGTGGTGTCGTCGAGTCCGGGTTTAAACTGAACCAGGCCTTGTTGAAATTTCGGCGCGGTAACTTGATCGGTTTACTGGGTTTGACTTCGTCATCGTTGATATTGTGCTGACTGAAGCCGGAGTAAATGCGTTGCCGGGTATCAAATTCCGCTGTGCCGGCGTAAAGATCACCCTTGATGACGCTATGTGGCGCGGACGGGATAATGCGCATCGACTCGGCGTTAACCGCTGACGGGAATTCGAAAAAGTAAAACTCCCCTTGCTCCTGTTGGCGCAATGATGGCTCGACTCGATGCGTTAACCCCGGTGCCTGACCGGTTTCCCGGTAGTAGCCACGAACTTGTTGCAGCTCGAATCGGCTGACCGCATTGATGGGTGACAGGCGCATGTATTTTTGATTGCGTGGGACACCGCTGATGCTGCGCCAGGTGTTATCGTCCGATGCCTGGTTGGTCAGGGTTTTGCGTCTTTTGATTACACGTAAATTATCGAGCTCATTGCCGACCTCGACCTTGAGTTCGAGTAATTGCTCCGCAGGTTCGTGTACCCACTGCAGTTCGATACGATCGAATCCGGGGGTATCCGCAGCTGGCGTCAGTTCAATCAGGTAATCCTTGCGTACCGATTGTACCGGAATTGTTTGCGTGGTCTGGAGTTCCGATATCGATCCCTGTTGCTGGCTTTGTTCGCGCGTGGTAACAATCTTCGAATGTTGTCGCCGGAAACTACTGAATTCATGAAATGGCAACACCAGTTTGTGTTCGCTCACCGCTTCCGGCGTGCGCATTACCGCGTGGGGTAGCTGCTTGCCATGCACGTTGAAGACGGCCAGGTCGCTTAAGTTAGCATCCGTCAAAGCCAGCATGACATCGAGCGGCAATTCGATGCGCTGTAATGGTTGATCGGTTTCGCTGAGCAGTGCCTGGTAGGCAAAATCCTGCTGGCTTGTCGCCGCCCGTACCGGTCCGATCAGTAAAATTAGCAGGCAGGGGTAGAGTAATCTACGCATGTGATGGTTCTTCCGTGTTTACGTCAGGATGTTTTGCTGGAATCGGTGAAAAATAACCGGTAGCCACCAGCAGGCTGCCGACCACCAGGAATGACACGATCCGTTCCACCGTGCCACTGGCGCCGAGATCGACGAAAAACATTTTTAGCAGCACGATTCCTACCAGGGCGGCGCCGACGATCCACAGCGGGCGGGAATTGCGGCGTGACGCAAACAGCATCGCGCCCATGCCGATCACGGTCCACAGGATTGAAATGGCAGATTGCACCCGCGTATCGACTGACATCGCCGACAGATCGAAGGGAATATCAAGATAGTGGTGCATGCTACGGATCAATACCGCGCTCAGCCAGATGAAGATCAGCCCGCCGAGAATGATCAGAATATGCTGACGCTGTACCGCCATTGCCGGTTTCAATAGTTTCAGACCGGCCACTACCAGCACAAAGAAAGCAATCTGTGTGAGATCGACCGGATTGAGGAGCGGGAGATAGGGTAGGGGAGCCGGGTCGCCGTTATTGGTCAGATTGATGATCACCGACCAGAACGCCAGGAACACCGCCAGGGTCGCGATAATACTGAATTGCAGGCGCTCGCCTAAACGTCGGATCGCAGGGAACAGGGCCGCCAGGGCGCTGCGCAACCCGAGTAACGGCACCACGGCAAATACGGCGTAGTAACCCTTACCCGCTACCTCGAGCTCATGTTCGAAAAACCATACCAGTTCCATCGACAGGATCATGGCGACGAAAAACACTAATCCGGTATGTGACGCGATGTTGATCCATCCCGGCCAGGCCACGGTTTCCAGTTTTTCGATCAGCCAGTAATTGAGCGCGAGTACAGCGACCCAGAAGTAAAGATCGGGTGATACCAGGATATGGCTACGATCAAACAGCGAATAAAGCGCGATCAATGCCAGTACGGGTAGCAGCAGTGCCGCGTTAATGGCTGCCGGCATCCAGTTCCAGGCACGCAGGCGATCCAGGTAAACCAGTACCGCCGCGGTTGTACCGAATAGCACCAGCCAGGCGACAACCTCGTTTTTAATGTATTCGTCGATCTGCACCAGCGCGCTGACCAGCCACCAGCCCATCGCCCAGATATAAAACGGAATGTGTAACAGGCGCAGCCTGAATTCGGCGGCCTGCTGGTAAAGCATGCGGGCGGATATAAATGCGCCCAGCGAGATAAAAATGCCACCGAGGAAAGCGGGATTCAACCAGATCGAGTCACCGACGTCCTCGATGTTGCGCGCAAAAAACAATATCCCGGAGCCGACCTGCAACGCGATGGCGAAGCATTGCGCGTAAAAACGCTTCTGCCGAATCGATACCCATAGAATGCCCGCGGCCTCGAGCGCCCAGGCGGCGCTGCTCCAGTGCCCTTCGAGCGCATAGGGTATGGCGAGAGTAGCGAATACGACGCCGATTGCGAGCATCGCCTCGGCCAGCAGGCGAAACTCCTCGCCCACGTGTTTCCATGCAAAGCGCGCCAGCACAATGTAGTAAAAACCCATCGCGGCCGATGCGCCGGCGATGCCGTAATCAAGATGACGCAACATCACCATCAACAGACCGGATACGATCACCGGGGTGCCGAATACCATGCTGCCGTCGACCAGTCCGGTTAGATGCTGCGGTTGGCGCAGTGCGTAGAGCACACCGATGAGGCTATACATCAGGAAAAACAGCAACAGGAATCCACTGGCTGGCAGTAGATCTTCGGGTTGGTAATCGAAGGCAACCCATAGTACGAATACGCCGAAGGTAAAGATAAAGCCCAACAGGTTGAGCGCCCGCCAGGCACGAAACCAGGCGACTGCAAACACGGCTGCATTCAGCATGCTGTAGTAACTGAACAGGCCGATGTAATTGCCGCTGCCGGTCGAGGCGAGAAAGGGCGCCAGGAAGCCACCGAGTACGGCATAGATGGCCAGTGCCTTCGAATCCTGCAGGATGGCGAGTGTGACCGTAAATGCGGAAAAGAATACCAGTAGTGTAAATGTCAGCATCGGTGGCAGCAGGTCGGCCAGTCGAAAGGCGGCGAATATGGTGATGTAGATCACGCCGATACCGCCACCTTGCAGGAGTAGCCCGTACAATGGCTTGCGCAAACGCAGGCGCCAGCCGAACACGAGCATTGCCAGTCCACCGACAGCCGCCCCCATGAAGCGAAACTCGATTGGTATGCGCGAGTTTTCGGCCGCATATTTCAGCAGGAAGGCAACGCCGAAGAACAGGATCAGGATACCGATGCGGACGAAGATATTACCGTCGGTGAAATAGGAAACCACCACGTTGCCGATGCGCCGCACAAAATCTTCAAAATGGTCGACCGGATTTTTCGCACGGGGTTGCGGATCCAGGGTAACGCTCGCGGCCATGGGCGGCATATCTGATGCAGCCGAGCTTGATAGCGGGGATTCGGATGTCTCGGGCAGCGGTTTATCGGTCGCTTCTTCCTCGGGCGATGATTGTGGCGTCATTTCGGGTTCGGGCGGCATCGCGGCCATGAGGGCTTCGCTCTCGGCCGGGCCGGGTTCCGCTGTCTGTGTTTTAAATTTTTCCAACTGGTCGCGCAGATCTTTGATTTGCTGCTGCAACTGGTTGAACCTGTTGCGTGAGGTCCACTGCAGGGAAATCAACGCTACCAGCAGGCCGATCAGCAAACTTTCCTCGGTACCGAAAATTGACGCGGTCAGGAAAATCGCGATGATGGTGGCGATGAGGGGAATGAAAGACATATCAGGCTTTAATATAGCAGCCCTGAGCGACAATACTGCGAATGCCCGGGATAGTGAGTGGTAAATAGTAAGCGCGATATTCTGCTCATCGAAAAACCTGCCGAATGACTGATTCAATTCGCCATGGAGCTTAGTACCAGGGATTCGTATAGCAATACTTTTTGGTGAAAGTATTGAATATTGATACCAAACAGCCTAAATAGTGAGCCTTATGGCTAAAAATAACCAGGCGTCGTGGCGGAATCATCCCTACTGGTGGGATGCTGGTCCAGACAATCAAAAGCTCGATCTCGATCTGCTGGCGAAATCCGTCGAGGAGGTTCCTGCGCAGACCGATTGTGTCGTCGTCGGTGCCGGCTATAGCGGTCTGTCGGCCGCATTAACCCTGGCGCGCGCCGGCAGGTCGGTAGTCGTGCTGGATAGTGCGCAGCCCGGTTATGGTTGTTCCGGCCGCAACGGTGGTTTGATTGGCCCATCCTTTCATAAACTGGGCCTGTCCGGCCTGAGGGCAAGACTCGGGGAAGCCAGGGCCGCCGCCATTATGCGCGAATCCATGGAAATACTAATGTGGCTGAAGCAGTTTATTGGCCGCGAAGGAATCGAGTGCGGCTTAACCGAGAGCGGGCGTTTCAGGGGAGCCGTAACCGCGCGGCACTACGACGAACTGGCGCTGCAGGCGGAAGGCCTGCACAAGCTGGTTGATCTGGAATACGAGATGGTGCCGCAAGCCGCGCAACTCAACCATATTGGCAGCGATTATTACCGAGGCGGCATCGTCTACCACCAGGATGGACACCTGCACCCGGGGTTGTACCTCAAAGGTCTGGCCAGGCTCGCGCTCGAGGCCGGGGTACAGATCTTTGCCCCGGCCAGGGTAGAACGGCTTGCAGCGACTAACGATGGCTTTCGAGCTCACCTGGGAAAGATTTCGATCGATTGTGGCGAAGCCATGATCGCTACCAATGGCTACACCGATCCGGCTTTTCCTTACCTGCGCCGCAGGGTGATCCCGATTCGCTCCGCACTGATTTCTACCGAGCCGCTGGCGGCGGATTTAATGCAGCAGTTGAGTCCGCAGCGACAGGGCTTTGGCGACACCAGCCGGCTGATGCCTTATTATCGTCCTTCGCCTGATGGCAGCCGTATGATTTTCGGTGGGCGTGCATTAAACCTGGCGGACAGGCCGGAAAATTATGCCACCGATCTGCATCGACTGATGACACGGATATTTCCCCAACTGCGCACCATCGGTATCAGCCATGCATGGTCCGGTACCGTCGCCTACACCTTCGATCACGCCCCGCATATCGGACAAGTAACCGGGGGGCCGATGACGGGTATCTACTATGCCATGGGCTATTGTGGCTCGGGCGTTGGTCGTGCGACCTGGTTCGGCCGCAAGGCAGCTCTAAAGATGCTTGGCGATCCTGAAGCATCAACTCCGCTGGATGATCTCGCATTTGCTACTCGCCCGTTGTATTCGGGCTACCCCTGGTTTTTACCTGCCATCCTCAGATGGCACAGTCTGTTGGACCGTTTTGGTTACTGAGCCACGGGCAAGCCAGGCCAGGACGCGGGTTGCACAGTATCTATG
>JBATHL010000099.1:0-3203 GCA_049666745.1 Gammaproteobacteria bacterium | reverse complement strand
GACATAGTCATAAGCATGGCGATGCCAGGTGGTTTCCGCCCCCGGCGCGAATCTCCATTCGGTAACGATCACGCGGTCATTTTCCAGTTGGACGGTTGGTTTTGCCAGCTTTCTTGCAACAGTCATCGGGGCGCCGCCTTCATGCAATATGCAGGCTAGTTGAACGAGGCGAGGGCATCGCCAAACTGACTTTCATCCGGAACGATGCCAAGACCCGGTCCGCTCGGCAGCTGGAAATGACCGCCGTCAACGTTGATGCCGTTTACGGGGTCATAGTTTTCCTCGATATAACTGCCGGAGGTCCATACCGCCTCGAGCAGGCGCGGTTCGACGGTTGCCGCGATATGTAACACGGCGGCAGCGACGATATCGCCGCCCCAGGTATCCTCGCAGGTATGCGGCATCGAGCGCGCGGCGCAAATGTCGCGCACGGTCGCCATCGCGTTGAGGCCGCCCAGTCGAGTCATCTTGAGCCCGAAGCCATCGCAGATGCCCATCGAAATGATGCGCAGCAGGTCATTCAGGCTCTCGGTGCTCTCGTCAATAATAATTGGATGGGGAATTTGCCCACGGATTGCGGCGATTTCATCGATCGTGTTGCAGGGCTGTTCGAAGCTGAACGGGATATCCCTGCAGGCCAGGCTGAGGCGCATCGCCTGGCTCGCGGTCATGCCCCGATTGGTGTCCACAATCAATTGCGCCCTGGTGCCGACGCTTTCCCACACCTTGTGCACGACGGCGATATCGATGGCGACATCCCGTCCGCCGGCCTTGATCTGAATCCTGCGGTAACCTTCGTCAACCTTGTCCATCGACAGCCGCGCGATTTCATCGGGTTCGCCGATGCCGGTGGCGTAGTAGGCCGGCAGCCTTTCGGCTTCGGCACCGCCAAGCAGGTCACAGACCCGCAGGCCATGGTGTTTGCCCATCATGTCCATCAGCGCAATATCGATGGCCGCCTTGGCATAGTTGTGCCCCATCAGCAAACCGTCCATTTGGCGGCGCAGCAACAGGGGCGTCAGCGCGGACTGGCCAATCAGGGCCGGCGCCATCTCGCTTATCGCGGCCCTCGCCCCGAGTGCGTGCTGAGGCTGGTAAATGGGTCCTATCGGCGCCACTTCTCCCCAGCCGACGAGTCCCGTATCCGATACCATTTTGACTATCGTGGTATCGATAGAGTGCAGCGTGATTCTCGACATGGTGTAGGGTCCATCGACAATCGGGAGGTGTTTCTGGTAGACATGGATTTCACTGATACGCATATTGAGGGGTCTCTTTAAACTGTTTGGCCACAGTGCAGTAATTCCTGATCATGAGGTTCTCTAATTTCGCTTGCCAGCTTCGGTCCGGGCTCCGATATCAGCGCCAAACCGCGCAGGTAAAGGGTGCTTTGTATGGTTGCCTGTTAATGCAGGAATCACTCCTATCGAATGACGCTAACCGATGAGATTTCGGAATAACCATTGATATTACAGACCCCCGTGACATAAACACGGACCTGGACTCCCGATTTTATTCCCTCGAAAAGAATCTCAAACATTTTATCCGAGCCGCTTGAACTGTAATCCCGATAGAACCAGGTTTCGTCTCTGCAGCCGCTCGGATTTTCCTTAACCGGGAGTCTAAACTCGTAGTAGCGCTGTCCGGTAGGCACCAGCTCAGCGACACTGACATAATCTGTCCATCCCGCTTTGGCCTGGACATGATGCGAAAAGAGCAGGGCATGGATTGCAATGATTATTGCTGCTTGTGTTTTCATAATATGCTCTGTATGTCTAAAAACGGTTTGCCTGGCGCTCACACATTGACCCGAAGTCGGCCGGGTCAGACTGCATGGTTTTGTTATACATCGTCCGGAACATACTGATTCCACAATAGCTCAAACTGTTCGCGGGTAATTGCTTCGCCGGAAAATTCCGCTCGCGCAATCAAATCTTCCAGCTTGGGTATTTTGCCAACGCTGAGCATGGTGGTATCGGATGCCGTTAACTCTGATGCATAACTTACCTGGCCACTATGGAAGAACTCAAGTTTTCGTTTTTCGAAACCGTCAGCACCGATTTCAGATGCCAGGCGATAGGGTTCATCTTTTGCATCATGATGCCATGTTATGTCGATGTATCTCATACTCCCCACCTATCCAGAAATGATAACAATTAATACAAGTCCCGCCGCTTGTAAATAATTATTATGAGAATTTTACCCGCACAATTAGTTCCGCCAACCACGCGATGGCGTTACAGACAACGATCATACATGGCCAGCAATCTTTCCCAATGCCTTTCAGCTGACGGCTTATGGTATTTGCCTTGCCTCAGTGGAAAAACGAAGCCATGTTCCGTGCCGGGATATATCTCGATGCGATAGTTGATTCCGGTGTCGGCCAGGTAATGCTCCAGATCATCGATCATCTGCTGGGGTGCGTGTTCATCGGTTGCAGCACAGCCGAAATACATTTCGCCTCTGATTTTTCCGGCATCAAGATGTGGCGAGTCTGCGGCGTCAACGCACAGGCGTACTCCATGTATTGATGCGGTGGCCGCGATGCGGTCCGGGAATGCAGCCGCGGCGGCAAACGCGAACGGGCCGCTCATGCAATAACCGACACAGCCGATCTTACCTGTGCCAGCGGCATCGTCGATTGCCGCGAAATCCAGCATAGCCTGTATGTCTTCACAAATCATCGCATTGGTCAGTGAATGCATGTGTTCGAACATCTCTTCGCGACTGGACGACGCCATGTCGAATTCGCGCAGGCGCCGATAGTAAAGATTGGACAGCATCACGTAGTATCCGGCCGAACCGAGCCGACGCGCCATATCATGCAATTCTTCGCGCTTGCCCGGTGCATCCATCAGGAACAGCACCAGCGGATGCGGCCCATCCTCTTCGGGATGGGTGATAAAGGTATTCATCGCGCCATCCCTGGTCTGAATGTCTATATCTCGATCGATCATAGAGAGTTACCCTGTTTCATTTCTCACCACAGCGTCGATTTGGTGGCAAGCCTATATTTTTAGATCTGCCCCACATTTTAAACACTGCCGGGAATAGACTACACCCGCTGCATTTAGTGTGCGCGGTATATAACCACAGGCCGGGCATTGCAGGCCATGCCTGATGAGGATGGCTCTTTTTTTGCGAATATTTTCATACAGCACATAAGCTAGACCTCCAAATATGCCTGTTACAACAACAAATAT
>JBATHL010000098.1:0-4853 GCA_049666745.1 Gammaproteobacteria bacterium | reverse complement strand
CAGCTCCAGCTGGTGTAATACAAGGTCCACCTTACCGTCCAGGACCTCGTCTTTGCTGACAAGTTTCAGGTCGGCATCCAGCGTACCACTATCCAGCTGCAGACCCAGGCTTTCCCAGGTATAGGGGGAGAGTGCAGGCAGATCGAGGGCCTGTATTTGTCCGACCAGGTCCACGCTCACCGGCTCGAGGAAAGGTTTCACGTCGCCGCTGAGCGAAAGCCGGGTGTGCTTGCCGATTGCGCCCTCGAGTCGCAACGGACTTTTCTGCCCGGGCTTGCGGGTATCGAGTTGCTCGAGCGAGATTTCCTCGAATGTCACAGTCGCGGCAAAGGACGGTTTTACTTTATCGTCGATGAAGGTGACGCTACTCCCCTGCGCAGCCCGAATACTACCAATCACCAGGTCGATGGGCTCCGCCGGCTCTTCCTCACCTTCCTTTATGAGCACAGCCTCATCGGTTGGTTCGGTGGTTGCAGCCGGTGTATTGAGATTCTCGATTATGTCGATAAAGCGCATGACCTCCAGATCGCCATCTTTGTCTCGAACGATGCGATTGTGGAAACCCTCATAGGTCACGCTGTCGATAGCGACCAGGTTCCCGGCACGTGACAACCCTGCAATCTGCAGCTTGACGCTGCGTGCCAGCGATTGCGGTTCTTCTGCGTCATCGTCCGTCACTTTGCCGACCTGGATCTGCTCCGAGCTGATCGTCTTGATCGAGAGCTGGTCAGCAGCCTGGAACAGGAGCTCTTCGATTTTCAATGCCTCGGCGCTGACCAGGCTGACTTTGCGCTGGCTTGCTTTGACATCCAGGTTTTGCAGGGCAATGTCAGAAGCGAGCCGCATTTCGGTGCCGGAAGGGGAGTCGGCGTAATTGAGACGCGCCGTCAATTCCAGTTTGCTGTTCTGAACGTCAAGCGCGGGCTGCCGTAGGCTGACGTCCAGGGAAGCAAGACTGACGGCTCCCTCCTGTTGAAGCGAAACCTCCTCGCCGGACTGCTCGTATGCCAGCTCGCCGTTAAGAGAGAACTGGCCGATGGATGTCTCGAGCCCCTGCTCACTCATGGCCAGGCTCAGCGACGCAACTGCGATGTCCCCCGCCTCGTTCAACGTGAGTGCATCGCCCGACTGTTCGAAACCAAGCTTACCGTCGTGGGAAAGCTGCCCGATCGAGGTTTCCAGTCCCGCTTCACTCAGTGCCAGGCCTAGTGACTCGAGCGCGGTCTTACCAGCCTGACTCAACTTGAGTCCGGTCTCCGACTGTTCGAATGTCAGCTGGCCGTTATGAGAAAACCGGTCGAGGGAGGTTTCGAGCCCCGCTTCGCTCATGGCCAGGCGCAGTGAAGCAACTACAATGTCCCCCGCCTCGCTCAACGTGAGGGTAGCGCCCGACTGTTCGAAGCCAAGCTTACCGTTGTGGGAGAACTGCCCGATCGAGGTTTCCAGTCCCGGTTCACTCAGCACCAGGCGCAGTGACTCGAGCATGGTCTTACCAGCCTGACTCAACTTGAGCGCGGCCTCCGACTGCTCGAAGGTCAGCTTGCCGGCATAGGACAACAGGCCGGACAGCTTATCGATCGGGGGTGAAGCCAGTTTACGGAACGCGCCCAACTGCAACTTTTCAACCGACAGCTCAAGATCGTAGCGGGGCCGCTCTGCAAAAGGAGCGAGCTGGCCGCTTACCTGAACGGGGGCATCATTGATCCTGCCGGCGAGTTCAAGCATGGCCGCTTGCTCCGGTGCCCATTGCGTCATCCTCGTCAAGCGCAGGTAATCAAGGGTGACATCCAGTTCAAGTCTGGGATCCCGGATGAGAATATGGAAGTCCTGTAAGGTCAACGCCTTGATACCGGATAGCCAGGCGCCCGACGATTTTGCCGGCGGTTCGCCGTCAGGAGCGGCGCCGGGTAAGAGGATGCCCCCGATGCGCGTCGCCTCTGGATCCCGATTATCGATAATCAGGTGCAAACCGGTCAACTGCAAGGATTGCACATCGATCTGCCGGCGCTGCAGTGGCCACCACTCCAGCTCCAGACCGACGGAATCAAAAAACAGCGTGGTTTCGTTATCGACCTTGACCTCAAGGCCTTGCAGAACCAGGTTACCGGTGAAGAGATTTAAATCGACGTCTTCAAAGAGGACCTGCTCGCCGCCATTATCCAGCAGCCATTGCTGCGCCAGGTACCTGGCGAGAAGCGGCGTACCAATCAGCACTACAAGGCACAGAATGGCCGTGACAGAGGCAATTCTGAACCAGCGTGATTTGACCAGGGACAAGGGCGTCATGGGTCGGAGAGTTTAATCAGTTTATGTCGACACTGCTAGATCAATACACCCCATGAATCTTCAGCTGGCGCAAGGCCCTGTTCTATTAAAGCCCTCGAGGGATGCTGCGTTCCCTCGATCCCGCGACCATAAAGTATTAATCAACTGGCCCAAAAATACTGGGGCCGAAGCATCAGGTCGAACCCGCAAGCCCGTTGAGATTTTCTGAGCGTTCACTTCGTATCGGCTGTCGCCCTGCCAGATATTGCAAACGAATCAAAGGAGTCAGTGTCGATTGATATTCGTTGAAAAAAATCGGAACCGCAGCCCGGAGAGAGGCAACGGTCCCGATAACCGGAGTGACTACTCATGAAGCCATCACCGATACCTTTAACGAACTGCTAAAATCGGCATCGACGACTTGTCGTGCATCGATTTCAATCCAGAAGGCCTGCACCGGTTCGCTAACGTTTTTTACGTATTGCTTACCTGCCGCGACAAAATTGAAAGCAGGGTTATCTTCCAGCTCTAAACGAACTGACTCGGAGACACAGATACCTCCGCTATCGGCAAGCTTTTCGAGCCTGGCGGCCAGGTTTACGGCGTTACCGTAGATGTCGCCGTTGTCTGCGATTACATCGCCAAAATTAACGCCGATTCGAAACAGCAGCCGCTCACTCACATGAAACCGAGCGTTCAATTCCCGCGCTGCCAGCTGCACATTGACCGCGCAATGCAACGCCCTGTCGACGTCCTTGAACTCAGCTAGAATGGCATCGCCAGCCGTATGTGCGACCCTGCCATTATTGGCAGTAATATACGTCTCCATAGTTTTCATGCCCTCGACCAAACGATGATGTGTGCCCTCCTCATCCTGTTCGGTAAGACCTGAATAATTGGCAATATCGGCGTAAAAAATTCCAGCTCGGCGACGATCACAACTCGCAGGTAACGCTTCGCGCCCGTCTACATTGGATAGAAAACTGTAGCCTGAAACGATAGCGTCACCCCGGCTACTAGTTGCAAACAGTTGACTGGCTGCAATACTTTTGTCGAAAAAAGAAACTGCGTTTTGAATGAGCGATTTCATTACCTTATCCTCTAGTTGTCTCAAATCTGCTTGTGCAGAATTCCGTTTGGTGCCTTTATTTAAAAATTTCTACGTAAATAAAAGCTACTGTCCCTATTGTCGAAATTTCGAGGATCTTGTATGTGGTATTTCACACACTGCCTGGGATGCCGTTGTCCTGGTAACGATGCATCCAGTTATAAAAAACGGATCGGTGGATATCTAAATGATTGATCGTTCGACGGGCAGATAAGCCTGGTGCTTCCACCCACCGCATAGTTTCACACTTCTCCTGGCCAATCAGGCTGGTCTGTCCATCCGGGGCTGACGGCATACAATCGGAAAATAGTTAATGCTCAATAGAAAACACGATCTGTCCCCGATTGTTTATAGCGGCTAGAGGTTTATCAAAACCTTTTCGGGCTCTACTCATACGATTTTAGATAAACACATTCTTAAAGAATTTTACGAGTTATGTTGTTATTCTTTTTCCACGCAGTTCAGCGAGTATGAAACGACTATGAATAAAGGCAAAAATAACCCCGATGACACAGCAGCAGTACTGCAAAGAACAGACCTGTTCAAAGAATTAAGTAACTCTGAACGCGAACAAGTCTCAAAGGTAGTCAAATGGAAATCGTATCGAAAGGAAACCGAGGTGATACCTCACATGGGGCAGGACGAGGATGTTTATATAATTGCCTGCGGACGTGTAACAGTCACCATTTTTTCATTTGATGGAAAGGAAATATCCTACCAGGAGTTAGGGCCCGGAGAGACGTTCGGTGAATTATCGGCAATTGACCAGTTACCTCGAACCGCAAACGTTATCACCCTGGAAGCTTCACAAATTGGTACATTGCATAGAAAGGACTATTGGCGGCTTATAAATCTGTACCCGAGTGTTGCGGCTGCCACGCTGAAAAGATTAGCTGGATTGGTGCGTTTCCTGGTGGACCGGGTCTATCAATATGGTGCTTTGGATGTCAATAGCAGGATCCGCATGGAAATTTTGCGCCTCGCCGGGGAAAACCGGTTGGAAGAAGGTATGGTTAGCATACAGAATTTTCCGACGCATAAAGAAATTGCCAGCCGCGTAAACACACATCGGGAAGCGGTGACACGAGAATTGAATGACCTATCCCGTTTGGGAATCATCAAGCAAAACAAACGCGTCCTGACGGTCGTAGATCTCTCTAAGCTAACTGAATTGCTTCCGGAGGTGCATTAAATTCAAAAGCAAGTCCTTGAGACTTCCTGGCTTTGCAAGACATGAGCAAGTACGCAAAATAACGGCCGGATCAACTAGTCGAACCACAAACAAGCACGTATGTGCAGCAGAGTAACTTCCATTATTGAGATTGATAACTTTGGGTCAGGCAATCATACTGGTTTTCTAATCCAGTCAAACAGATAGAAGTAAGAGTATAGAAACGTTTAATTGAAGCAGGTATCGCTCTCCTATCCCAAGGACGCCTCTGATGGAAACTGAGTTAATTTGTGGAAGTTGCAACCACAA
>JBATHL010000097.1:0-4792 GCA_049666745.1 Gammaproteobacteria bacterium | reverse complement strand
AGTGACTGGTTGATTTCCTGTGCATCATCCACGCCGGCTTTTTCGACGAATTCCCATTGCCTGTCTGCGTCGATCGAATCGGCAAAGCTGTCATCGATAACCGGTCCAGGTTTGGACTCGACCTCCTGTTTGAACAAGTCATTGAAGCACAGGCTGACCTGGTCGCGGTGCAGTTGCAGTTGTTCGATAACCGCCTCCCAGTCGGCAAAGTCCATGGTCGCGGCCATGCGCAGCTGCTGAGCCGTGTTTTCGGGTACATCGTGAGTTTGATGATCGTCAAACATCTGCATACGATTTTCAAGCTGGCGCAGAAAACAGTAAGCTGCGCGCAGTTTTTCCAGCGTGTTGCTATCGACGATGTGGTGCTGGGCGAGGGCGCTAAAGCAGTCGAAAATCCCGGTGCTTTGCAATTGATGATTGCGTCCTCCTTTTAGAATTTGAAAAGCCTGCACGAAGAATTCAATCTCGCGGATACCGCCCGGACCAACTTTTATATTTACTCGCATCCCCCTGGATTTTGCCTGCGCATCAATCTTTGCCTTCAGCGTGGCGAGGCCATCGAATACACGGTAGTCATGATACTTGCGAAATACGAAGGGCCTTAACATCGAAGCCAGATAGTTGCGACTGCTGTCGCTGCCGGTTAATACGCGTGCCTTTACCATCGCGTATTGCTCCCACTCGCGGCCGTGCAACTGGTAGTAGTGTTCGAGCGCACTATGGCTGAGAACTACCGGCCCGGATTCACCCCAGGGTCGCAAACGCAGATCAACGCGATACACAAAACCGTCGGCAGTAGTATCGCTAAGCGTCTGATTGAGCAATCGAACCAGG
Organism: Gammaproteobacteria bacterium; assembly: GCA_049666745.1. Lineage (GTDB taxonomy): Bacteria > Pseudomonadota > Gammaproteobacteria. The sequence goes on along the minus strand of JBATHL010000097.1, from coordinate 3,958 downwards.
CGGCTAAAGTATTCCTGGTAACTCAACTGTCCATAGCCCGAGAGTTCTCCTTCGCTGTCATAACAGCAGATGAGATCTATATCGGAAGAAAAGTTGAGTTCGCGCCCGCCCAATTTGCCCATGGCGATAACATTCAGTTCCATCGCATCGCCGTTGCTTTCCAGCGGTTGCCCATGCTTGGCTGACAAATGCTGCTGACAGGACTTTAATGCGTTGCGAATTAACTGGTCCGCGAGGTCACTAAGGTGATGCAGGGTCATTTCAAGCGGGTTTGATGCCACCACGTCGAGGTAAATTATTTCGACCAGTTTTTGATGGCGATAACGGCGTAGTTGCTGCTTGACCTGATCGAGATCAATTTTTTCGTCCGCATCAAGCTTGATAATTTCCGCGTCCAGGGTGAAGTTTTCCAGGCCAAGTAACCTGTCTATCGATTCGGGTGCGCGTCGAATTTGATTCAGGGCATAGTTACTTGCAATTGCAAGGCGTTCGATTTTTTCGATATCAGCGGCCTGGATTTGCTTCGACTTTAAATAGTCATCGATCTCACGCCACTGAAATCGATTTTCTTTTAACAGGTCTAGATTGATTGAAGTCGCATTCATAGATGATATTTAATGTAAATGAGAACTGTTATTATTTGCGTTTACACTATTATTCATTAAAATCCATGCTCCTGTGGTGAATTTGAATCGTTTCGCTGCATGGCAATTTTAGCGCCGAAACGAGTTTACAAACTAATTTATTTAACCGGGTTGTTGAAAATAATTATGCCTGGTCCAGCCGGTCCTTAACCATCTTCGAGCGGTAATCTATTGAGCTCTGTGTTCGCAAGCTACCCATCTATGCAACGTCTGTGGAAACCTGGAATATTCCTGGTTGCGGTTCTGTTCAGCTTACCGATATTTACTATCCTGAGTTTTATTGTTCACCCTTCAAGCGAGATCTGGCAGCATTTAATTGATACCGTGCTTGGCGAGTACCTGATGAATTCTGTGCTACTCATGCTGGGCGTTGGGGCGGGTACCCTGATCATTGGTGTTGGCTGCGCCTGGTTAACCAGTGTATGTGTATTTCCAGGTAAGAAATTTTTTGCCTGGGGCCTGCTGCTGCCGCTGGCGTTTCCGGGCTATATAATTGCCTACACCTATACCGGGATGCTGGATTATGCGGGCCCGGTACAAACCTGGATCAGGGATTTTACCGGTTGGGGAATACACGAGTATTTCTTTCCGGAAATTCGTTCGCTCGGGGGAGCGACGACGATGTTTTCGCTGGTACTTTACCCCTATGTTTATCTGCTATCACGCGCGGCATTCCTTGAACAGTCGGTTTGCGTGCTCGAGGTAAGTCGAACTCTGGGATGCTCGGTATGGTCGAGTTTTTACCGCGTTGCATTGCCGCTGGCTCGTCCTGCTATTGTGGCAGGTCTTTCGCTGGCCTTGATGGAAACCCTGGCCGACTACGGTACAGTTTCCTATTTTGGGCTGGGGGTCTTTACTACTGGCATTTTTCGTACCTGGTTTGGGCTTGGTGATGCCGCCGCCGCAGCGAAACTGGCGGCAATACTGTTGATGTTCGTCTTCACGCTGGTGCTTATCGAGCGCGGGTCGCGCAAACGTGCGCAGTATCACCATACTACTAATCGCTATAGCAACTTACCACAGTATCGGCTCAGTGGTTATCGTGCGTTGCTTGCGTTTTGTGCCCGTTTCGTGCCGCTCCTGCTTGGCTTCCTGTTGCCCGCTTTGCAACTTGGACTCTGGGCCCTCGAAACCTATGAATACATGATCGATGCGTCGTTTATCGAGCTTACGACAAATACCATCATGCTGGCGCTGAGTGCTGCGGTAATCGCGGTTGTGCTGGCGCTTTTCCTGGCTTACGGTAAGCGCCTGTTAAGAAGCAACAGTGTTACGGCATCGATTCGTGTCGTTGCAACCGGGTATGCTATCCCCGGCACCGTAGTTGCCGTTGGAGTAATAATTCCTTTTGCCTGGCTCGACAATAGCCTCGATGGTTTGCTGCGTGAACACTTCGGTTTTTCGAGCGGATTATTGTTAAGCGGTAGTCTGTTCGCGGTTATGTTTGCTTACATGGTTCGTTTTCTAGCCATCTCGGTTCAATCGGTTGAATCGGGACTGGTGAAAGTAAAACTTTCAATGGATGAGGCCGCACGTTCACTATCCTATACCCCAATGGAAATTTTAATGCGAGTGCATTTACCCTTGATGAAAGGTACCGTGCTGACTGCATTTCTTATCGTTTTCGTCGATGTGATGAAAGAGTTGCCGGCGACGTTGATACTGCGTCCATTCAACTTTAACACGCTCGCGGTCAGAGCCTTTGAACTTGCAGCTGACGAACGTCTGGCCGACTCATCTACCGCGGCACTGATGATAGTGGTGGTCGGACTGGTGCCTGTTATCCTGTTAAGCCATAGTATTGGCGCTTCGCGAGTTGGCTCATGACATCACAACTGGAGGTCGATAATCTGCAAGCTGGTTATGATGATCTGCAGGTTTTAAACCAGGTTAGTTTCTCGCTGCAGCCAGGTCAGATCGGTTGCATGCTGGGTCCCAGTGGTTGCGGGAAAACTACGGTGTTACGGGCAATTGCAGGTTTTGAGCCCGCCTGGAATGGGCGTATCCTGATAGACGACATCGAAGTCAGTTCGCGCAAAATCAATCTTCCTCCTGAACAACGCAATATTGGTATGGTGTTCCAGGATTTCGCGTTGTTTCCGCATTTAAGAGTGGAAGACAATGTCCGTTTTGGCTTGAAAGGAATGCCTAGACGGGAACAGCAATCACGTATCCAGGAAATGCTCGCGATGGTCGGCATGCTTGCCTATGCCAGGGCCTACCCGCACCAGCTTTCGGGAGGCCAGCAGCAGCGTATCGCGCTGGCACGAGCCCTTGCTCCAGCCCCGGGTATCCTGTTGCTGGATGAGCCTTTCTCCAATATGGATATCGACCTGCGGGAACAGTTGGCGCGTGAAGTCAGAAATATACTCAAGCAGGAAAATAACACGGCCATTCTGGTAACCCACGATCAACATGAAGCCTTTGCGATGGCTGATCAGATTTGTGTTATGAATGAGGGCAGGATTCTGCAGCAGGGCAGCGGTTACGATCTTTACCACCGGCCGGCAAACCGGTTTGTAGCGGATTTCATCGGTCAGGGTGTTATTATCCCGGCCATGGTGGAAAGCCCGACCACGGTGAAAACTGATCTGGGGCTGATTCGAGGTAAGCATAAAATCGATGCCACAACGGGCGCGATGGTAGATGTCCTGATCCGACCCGATGATGTAGTTCACGATGATGAATCGACCGAATCCGCTATCGTCGTTGAAAAAGCCTTTCGCGGGGCTGACTTTTTATATTTTTTACGCCTGGATAGCGGAATCGAGGTTATGTGCCTTGCGCCCAGTCACCATAACCATAAAATTAACGAACGTATCGGGATCCGGCTCAATGTTGACCATCTGGTCACCTATTCCCGCAATTAGAACCGAATTCAAACCTCGAGTTTAAATGATTAGTAAAATACTTATTACGCTGGCAGTAATCATGATTTGCATGTGGATGTTATCGTCGCGTGCGAAACCGGGACTCAGGGAAATCCCCAACCCCGCTGCTGAACGCAACAAAAAGCTTATGCGTAACGGCGCAATTGCGTTCATGGTCGTTATGGCCATCGCGGCCGGAGTAATGATTTATCTTGAGGTCGATAAGCGCAGCGCGATCGTAACCGTACATGTCATCAATACCCAGTCAGGCACGCAAAAGTCTTACCGGGTTATGAAAAGCGATATTCATAGCGATGGTTTCACCACGCTGGATGGAGTACAGGTTTTTGTTGCTGGCATCGAGCGTATCGAAATCGAAGCCAGGTGACGCAGAAATGCCGAACTAGAGTCTTTGCTTGATCGCTTGCATGACCGGCTCAAGAT
>JBATHL010000096.1:0-3368 GCA_049666745.1 Gammaproteobacteria bacterium | reverse complement strand
AGCTTGAAGTCGCGCAGGCCCGCGCCGAGTACGAACAGGTCGCCGCAACCATTTCGCCACTGCAGCTGCGGATTGCGCTGACAGAAAACGCGCTCTCGGTGCTGCTGGGACGCAACCCGGAGGCGATGCCGCGTGGTAAAAGACTCGACCAACTGACCCTGCCGACCATCCCTGCGGGGGTTCCCTCGCAGCTGCTCGAGCGACGGCCCGATATTCGCACCGCCGAGCAAAGCCTGATTGCCGCTGAAGCACGTATCGATGTCGCCCGGGCGCAATACTTCCCGACCATTTCGCTGACTGGCCTGTTTGGCTATGTCAGCGATGCTCTTTCCGAGTTACTGGGGAGTTCGGCTAATACCTGGAGCGTCGGGGGTTCCGCCCTTGGCCCGATTTTTACCGGTGGCCGCATCGACGCGTCAGTACGCGCCAGCGAGGCAGTGCAGCGCCAGGCGCTGACCGGCTACCTGCAGACCATACAAACCGCGTTTCGCGAAGTGGACGATTCGCTCGTCAGCGTGCAGAAGTTTCGTGAGCAGCTGCTCGCAGAGGGCCAGCGCGTCAAGGCATACCAGGAGTACTTTCGCCTGGCCACTCTGCGCTACGACGAGGGCTACGCATCCTATATCGATGTGCTCGATGCGCAGCGCTTCCTGTTCGAAGCTGAACTGCGCTACGTGGGGGTGCAAGGTAGTGTCTACGCCTCACTGGTTGGCACCTACAAGGCCATGGGTGGAGGCTGGGTCATCGAGGCGCAACGCGATGCTGATCAAACCGACTTTCCCGCTACCACGGAGGGCTCTCAATCAGAGGATAATTTCCTTGTGCTTGAACCGACACGCCCGACCGGTCTCGAGAATAGCCCCGCTTACCAGTAGCATCAGCCCTTTACGGATTCAGGCAGATTACGAAGCCGCTGCGTGAACATCGAACTTTCGGAGTCTCAGAGCAAGTAATCCCGGATAATGCCGATCAGGAAATTGATCGTGCCTGCGTTAAGAATGTCGATAAAAAATGCACCAACCAACGGCACGACCAGGAAGGCCTTGGTCGAAGGTCCGTAATGTGACGTGATGGCATTCATATTGGCAATGGCCACCGGGGTCGCGCCCAGGCCCATACCCGCGAAACCAGCAGCAATTACGACGGCATCGTAGTCGCTGCCCATGGCCCGGAAGACCACGTAGATAGCGAATAGCGTCATCAGCAGGACCTGCAGCACGAGCACAATGAAAATGGCCTGAGCAAAGGCCGCAAGCGTCCACAGTTGAACTGCCATCATGCTCATCGCGAGAAATATATTCAGCGACAGTGCGCTGAACTTTTCAACGAATTGCATCTTGAGCGGTTTGCGTAAAAGATCCGTCATGTTGACGATGATAATTCCGACAAACATCGAGGTCAGAAAACCGGGCAAACGCAGGCCGTGGCCTGACAGGTTTCGATTTACGATGTCTCCCAGGCTGACGCACAGACTGAGCACAAGTATCGACAGGAGCACGTTGAAAAGCCAGTTTTCTTCGTCATTTTCGACCACTTCCGACACGGCATCGGCAATGCTTTCTTCCGCGTGCGGCGTAGGCATGGTGGCCTGCCGGTGCTCGATCAGACGGCGCGCAATCGGTCCCCCGACCAACCCGCCGGCAACCAGGCCGAAGGTTGCCAAAGCGAGCCCGATCGAGGCAGCACCCTCCAGGCCAGCGTCTTCCGCGACCTGCCCCCAGGCAATGGCCGTGCCGTGACCGCCGGCAAACGGGATACTACCCGCCATCAAACCGTAACCCGGATGCGCATCGCGGCTGAGCGCGATTGCAATACCAACCGTATTCTGCAAGAGCAGAAATACCCCGGCGAGCAACACCAGCACAAGCAGGGCTTTGCCTCCCCCCGCCAGCGTCTTGAGGCGTGCCGACAGGCCCACGGTACTGAAAAATACAAGCAGCAGGAGATCGCGCAAACGCATGTCGAATTCAAGCTGTATATCCGCCAAACTGTAAACCAGGGCAACGCCCGTGGCGAACAGCAAGCCACCCGTCACGGCCGGCGGGATATAGTTATCCCCGAGGAAATGGATTTTGCGGTTCAGATACATGCCCACAAAGAGCACCAGGATGCTCAGTGACAGCATGTCCATGAGAGGCACTGCAACGATGCTTATTTCAGACATTCTTTACGTTCCTATAAAAGAACCATGCAATGAAGCATATTCTTTATGCCCTTCCTGTCAAACTCCTGACCACGATTTTCCAATCATAAATTCCAGCTACTGAAAAGCGCCGACGGGATCGGATTTCGGTGGATTTTAGATATCCCCGCCAGCGTCACCCCACAGGCCGGGTGCCCAGAAGCCCTGCAAAAACAATCGCAGGAAACCCTGTGATTCGCCCTGCACCCAATACTCGATATTCCGAGCGAAGGCGTACAGCGCAAACATCACCACGCTCAAGAGGATATAGTAGAGAAAATAAGTACGCCTTCGTTGTGTGGAGCACGGCAGGCGCGAAGCCGACCACAGGGGCGCAACATAGGTCATAAATCCCCACTATACAGATGGGCGATGTTATCGGCCTGCGTGGACGTTATGAAGCCCTCATCGAAAGGGCCCAGGAAGGCGTTGGCACGGAAGTTGATGAGCCCCGCGCGCGCGATATCGAAATCGAGGTCGCCGACGTTATTGTCGGTAAATGCGAGTTCGCCGGCAAATCGCTCGAGGAACTGGGCAAGGCTTTCGGCTTTGGTCTTAATCTGCAGGCAATGTTCAGATCGGGTAACGAAATGCCGCATTTGCCAGAGACGATCGTCGAAGTCGGCGATGTATTACGCCTGGCTGGTTCCAGATTCTGGGTCGAGCATGCCGCTGAAAAACTGAATAGCACCCCGATTGTAGAAAGTACTTTAACCGAAACTTTTTATCTCGCGCTGTCACTGATCATTGGGTACGTTGTTGGCAAGTTGAGTGTAACCATGGGCGGTATCCCGTTTGCGTTGGGTACTTCCGCAGGCTGTATGCTGACCGGCATCATGTTCTCCTACCTGCGGACCCGTAACCCGGCATTTGGCGGGCCGATGAGCGAGGGTGCGAGAAGCTTCGTGCAGGATATCGGTTTAAGCGTTTTTGTTGCTGTGCTGGCTTCCAGTGTCGGGCCTAAAATCCTCGCCTCTTTCCAGGGTACCGTGGTGATCAAGATTGCAGGACTCGGTTTACTGGCTGCCTTGCTGCCACCATTTCTGGCCTGGTTATACGGCTTGTATTTCCGCAAGATGAACCCTGTCATCCTGGCCGGCGCCTGTGCCGGCGGACGAAACAGTACACCAGCGATGAAAGGCATTTCAGACCAGTCGCAGAGTGATATGCCGGCAATCGGCTATCC
>JBATHL010000095.1:0-3877 GCA_049666745.1 Gammaproteobacteria bacterium | reverse complement strand
ACTCTAATATTAGAGTCAATTGAGATCTGACCCTGTTTTTTCGGGCTAAATTCGATGGCGCTCGTGAAGCAGGCTACAAGCCCTGTTGCTAGCTGAATAGCAATCCATAAATCAGTGCGCCGATCGTGAGCAGCATGCAACTAGCGGACGCAAAACGGAAGGTTTTGCTTTCACTTCGGGAGGTTTGCGGCCAGAACAGGAAACCCAGAAGAAAGCCGCTGACAAAGCCGACCGCATGCGCCCAGTTGTTTACGTTTGGCAACGCCAGCCCGGTAACGGCAATCAAGGCGACCCAGGTACCGACGGATGCTATCCGCATTTTCAGGTTGCCCTTGCTGGCGCGCCATTCATCGTACGACATACTACCGATCAGGGCGCAGACCGCACCTGAAGCGCCGAGCGTGAGCGGTATTCCAGCCAGGCTGGAAACAGCCATGCTGAATAAACCGCCAAGAAAATAAATAAGAAAAAATCGACTGGGCGCATAGATCTCAATATTAATTTTCCCAACCGCACGCAAGGCAAAAACATTAAACAGTAAATGCAGCAAGCTGCCATGCAGGTAGTTGGCCGTAATCAGTGTCCACCAGCGATCTTCTGCAAAGACGGGTAACGTACCTGATGCGCCAAGTTTAAAAAGTACGCCGGTACCTGGTGAGAGAAAAACCATTGGATTCAGGTCGTAGTTCACTGCCCCGGGTGCCATAAAGAAAGAGGTGATGTACAGCACAATATTGGTTGTTACCAGAAACCGCACTAGTTCCGTTGGTTCCCAGATATTTCTTATTAATGGCAGCTGCATCGCGCCATTATGGCGTTTTAGCGAGATACCCGACAGCGATTTTGCTACAAAGAAGTAAGCTGCCGTGTTCTGTCACAGCGGGATAAGCGATTGGCGCGCTTAGATAAGTGGTTTCTGCAACCTGCCATATATAAAGCACATCTAACTCAACGCGAGGTTAAGGTGGTTGCCAGCATGATGTACACGTAAGCGGCTTGAGTAGTTCCGCTTCGGGGGACTGGCAACCACCTTTTTTTAAATCGGCAACCACCCCGACCTGATTTTCTCTACCCACCTCACAGACAAAGAAAACCCTGCTTAGTGGCGGGGTTGCGCATTCAATACTGGTTTGGATTAAGCCGCTTTTCTTCGCTTGCTGAATCCCATCATCCCGCTAAGCCCTGCGCCAAATGACCAGATAGCTGCGGGTGCGGGGACCGGGGTTGTTCGCAACGATAGTGACCGATAATGACTCGACATCAGGCTCGATACCGAGAATGCCGTTAATCGATAAGTCCAGGTTCATAGCAAAAAAACGTAAATTCTTCACTATACTTAACTAAATACCCATCCTTGTAGAATTCCGTTTGGATTACGGTAGTCCCGAGATAACCGATCAACTGTTTCCAGTAAAGGGGTAAGAGATGCATAAATATCAAGCCGGATTTACGTTGATCGAATTGATGATCGTCGTCGCCATCATCGGCATCCTGGCATCGATTGCTGTTCCTCAATATGGCGATTACACGCAACGCAGCAGGGTTGTTGCTGCGGTAGCGGGTGCTTCCATCTGGAAGTCAGCGATAGCACTTTGTATTCAAGACCAGGGTGGCATCGCTGGTGCCACCTGCGGCGTTCCCGGCATCAATGGCGTCCCTGCCGATGCAGGTCCCGGGGAGATCAACTATGCCTCCAGTGTCAAGACGAGCGGGTCCGCACAGATTACAATTACCTCTACCGGGATCGATGTTGCTGCAGCGCCTCTAGTCGTCATAATGACGCCTTCTCTTTCCGGTGATACGATCAGTTGGACTTTAACTGGCAATGGTTGCACCGAACCCGGCCGTTCTATGACATGTTAAGTCGTCCCGATCTCCGCTTTCTGTTCAACGCTGTAATATATTCGAGGCCTAAGGGCCATTTCCTGCACTCCATCTTTTGAGCTAAAGATAAAGTGTTGCGTCGATCAGTTGAACCCAGCGTCGTTTTTTGCCGTTCGGCTTAGATTTCCGGGCGTCCGTTATGTGCCTGACTTTGAAGCGTTTTTTTCACACTAATTATTAAAATTCCACGCCTCTCTCTGCCCTTTCAACGCTAAATGCTTAATTTCGGCTAATTCCTTTTAGCTAGTGATCCAGGTCAATATTCGACCTCAAACTGACCATATTATTGGTGTATCACCCGTTGAAGGCGTATCAGCGATAAATGATGGGCCCATTCATTCATAATATGGATCCTGTACTAGGCACAGTCGGCGGTGTTTATCTGTGGTGGTATGGATTGACTTATACGTTAGGACTCCTCGGCTCTCTGTTCTGGCTTCGCGCGAATCGAACTACCCTGGCTATCGATATGAACGGCGTGTACTCGTTAAGCCTTTACCTGGCGATCGGGGTTCTCGTCGGAGGTCGCCTTGTTGAAGTAATATTTTACGAATGGGCCTACTACGGTTCAAATTTATGGCACATTCCTGCGGTCTGGCTGGGCGGGATGTCAACCCATGGCATTTTGCTCGGCGCGATCATCGGCACATTGTTATATTGCAAGCTGAACCAGAGAAGTTTCTTTGAAATTGCGGATGTGATGGTAATCGCGGGTGCTTTTATCATGGGCGTTGGCCGTATCGGTAATTTTATCGATGGCCAGATTGTCGGTGCCCCTACTGACCTGTGGTGGGGTGTCAAGTTTCCTGACCTGGAGGGTTTTCGTCATCCGGTCGTACTCTACGATGGTCTGAAAAACCTTTTACTGGTTCCGTTCCTGATCCTTGTTCGCAACATGAGACCGCCGCGCGGGGTAGTCACGGCACATTTCATTTTGTGGTATGGGTTTCTGCGAATTTTTATCGACTTCTTTCGCGAGTATCGAACCAGTCTGCAGGGATTTCCCCCGGGCCAGGAGTTCAATATCTTGATGACGGTGGTCGGGGCGGGACTGCTCTTCTGGTTTTATCGAAAAGCCAGGAACATATCGGTTGAAGACGATGATTCAACTTCACTTGATGAACATAGGGTTGCACCAAAGAATGGAACCTGGAGCAAAAGAATCGTTTTCATTTTACTGCTGGCGCTACCGACAATAATTCCCAGTGACTGGACGCAGGATGTTCCCTCCCGTTACGGCGATCGGCATCCGGGGATGACCCATTCCGCCATGTATCCGGCAATACGGTCGGTAAATACAGATTGAGGAGGCATCCCTGTCATGGAAAAACTCGCAGTTTATCTCGCACTCAATGGGGTGCTGGTGCTGACCGTCAGTATCATAGCCGGATTATTTCTTTACCTCGCGATACGGGATGACAGGGAACAGGCGGCCTGGCATCTGCTGCATGCCGGCGGTACCGGGAGAGGCGTCATGCTAATTGCGCTGGCCGCAATTATCGAGTATCCAGCGTTATCTTCCTGGCAGCTGGCGACGATGGCATGGCTGTTCATTATTTTCACCTGGACATCGATGTTTGCGATGGGCATTCGCGCGGTCAGCGGTGAACGTGGCCTGAGATTGACGGGTACGATTGCCAATAAAAGCGTCTATATCCTGTATGGCCTGGGAACGATCGCCATATTCCCGGCCTGCGCACTATTGATCTACGGTCTTGTAAAAGCGCTATAGCAATATGAAATCTTTTCCATGTTATCGAAGCTCCTTTCCAATCCAGGTCTGGGTAACGCCGGGTGTGCCGAAGATAGCGTCGGAGAAGTTCTTTGCTGCCTGCCTTAGCTGTCCGGGTAAACGGAAATCTCCACGCGATTGTTCACGGCGGCGATTCGGTTCCAGGCACTGGCGGAAACGCCATTGATCGTCGCCGGATAGTCCAGAAGCGGATCGGAATTACCCCGCGAAACAATATCGAAGCGAATCCGTCCGCTAGAC
>JBATHL010000094.1:0-14890 GCA_049666745.1 Gammaproteobacteria bacterium | reverse complement strand
AGGTATACTGCTTCGTTACCAGGGGCAGTTTGAAGAGGCGCGCAAGCGCTACCAGCGCGCAATCGCAATCGACTCTGACTATGCGTACGCGCATCTGAATCTGGGGATTCTTTTTGACATATACCTGCAGGATCTGAAATTGGCATTACAACAGTATCAGAAGTATCAGACGCTGATCGGCGAAGAGGATAAGCAGGTAGCAGGGTGGATTACCGATATTCAACGACGCCTGAAAAAATCTACGACACAGGTCCAGGGATAAAAATGAGAAAACTTTCGCTACAATTATTCGTTATCTTTGCTATTTCATGTACTACCATTGTCAATGCCCAGGAAAGACTGGAAATGGAAGGCACTGCGATAACCGGCAACAAGGAGTTACCCAAGGTTTTATACATAGTTCCATGGAAATCGGTCGAGCGCTTCGATATTACGACGCCACCGATCACCAGTATCATGGATCAGAAATTAGGCCCTATCGAACGCGCTTCTTTCAAAAGAACGGTTCACTACCACGATGCTATTTTTGCAAAAGCAAAAACTGAATAGATCAGTAACAGATTAGAGACAGCGGAGACTCTAGCGATGAATGAAATGTTTACCACAGTAATAAGGTTCTTCCAGGACGGTGGGCCATTCATGTACCCGATTCTGCTGGTACTGGCTATCGGCCTGGCGATTACGCTGGAGCGCTGGTTTCACTTAACGATTGCGAAGACAAAAAATCGCCGCATGATTGCTAAACTGATGCCGCTGGTAGCGAAGGGAGACGTGGCCGGTGCCAGCAAGTTGGCCAAGAGTTCAAGCGCGACGGTAAGCCGGATTCTGTTGCAGGGCATGGAGAATTACCAATCTGCCCGCCGCCGCGATGACTTCGAGGCGCCCATGGACGAAAGCATCATGGAAGCGATCCCACGGCTTGAAAAACGCACCCACTACCTGGCGATGTTTGCCAATATTGCCACGCTGCTGGGACTGCTGGGCACGATCATCGGATTGATCAAGGCATTTACCGCGGTAGCCCAGGTAGATCCTTCGATGAAAGCGGAAATTCTTTCTACCAGTATATCGGTAGCGATGAATACCACGGCGTTTGGCCTCATTGTCGCTATCCCGCTACTGTTTTTTTACACGGTGCTGCAGACCAAGACGACTGAAATCGTCGATAGCCTGGAAATGACTGTCGTCAAGTTCGTCAACCATTTATCCCGCACTAAAAACGCCACACAGTAAGCATTCCGATGTCGAAAAGGGTACACCGACGCAAGCATCCTGCTGCGGAGCTGAACATTACTGCCTTTATGAATCTGATGGTGGTACTGGTTCCGTTCTTGCTGATGACTGCAGTGTTCAGCCACATCACGATTCTCGATCTGAACCTGCCCCCGCCAGGCGCACAGGATAGCAAACAGCCGAAACAGCCACCTTACGAGTTACGTGTGACTATCCGTAAGAATATGCTGGTGCTGTCCGACAACCGCATCGGACTGATCAAGCGCATACCATCGAAAGGCAAAGAGCACAACTTCGCCCTGCTGAAAGAAACCCTGAAACAGGTCAAGGCTCGAATTCCCGACCATACCAACATTACGATCCTGTCCGAACGGCAGACTCGCTACGACGATTTAATCAATGCGATGGACAGTTCGCGTTCTTTTCGGGCCCAGGTAGATGGTGAATGGATATTCGCTGAACTGTTTCCCGATATATCGATTGGCGATGCCGCAAAGTAATCACAGGATATTGATTAAATGAAACATTCCAGACGCGCCAAACGCATGCTACAACACCACAAACGTGGTGAGAAACGCAATGCCGTTTTGAACATGGTGTCGCTGATGGATATTTTCACCATCCTGGTATTTTTTCTGTTGGTCAATGCGACCAGCACCGCAGTACTGCCGTCGCCGAAAAATATCGTGTTACCGGAAGCCGCGGCCGAAAAACTACCATCACGCAACCTCGTCATCGCAGTTGATAAACGGGTCATCCGCCTGCAGGGTAAACCCATAATTACTGTAAAGGATGCCCTCAAGGGCAAGCAGAATTCGATCAAGCCTTTATTCGCAGCGCTCAGGCTCGCCTCGGTAGAAGACAAGAGCATCGCCGGTAGTAAGGGCGTTACGATTATGGGCGACCAGGAAATTCCGTATGAGTTGCTGAAAAAGATCATGCTGACCTGTGCCGGAGCGGAATACACTAATATTTCATTTGCCGTGAACCAGAAGGCTGCGGAAACCTGATGGCCAAGGGAGTCCTTATACCTGAACCCGAATTACCCTGGGCGGAGCATCAGGAAGATCGCGGTTTCCGCTGGCTGATGATCATCATGGTGGTGCTGTTCCTTGGCGCGGGCGTGGTGTTTAACGCGATTAGCCTGCCGGAGGTAGTACAGAAGAACCTGATCGATATCTCGCCTCGCCTGGCGAAGCTAATCCTCGAAAAGCAGAAGGTCAAGCCACCGGAACCGAAGAAAGTAATACCCAAGAAAGAAGAGCAAAAGAAGAAAGAGAAACCTAAGGAAAAGAAAAAAGAGAAGCCGAAGGAAAAGAAGAAGGAGAAACCTAAGGAAAAGAAAAAAGAGGTTAAAAAAGAAGATGCACGCGACGTCGCCAAGAAAAGCGGCCTGATCGCGTTAGCTGACGAACTCGAAGATTTACGTGAGAGCTTCGATCTGGACGACACGTTAAAAATGCCCCAACAAACCGAGGGTAAGCAGGCGGCCGTGGTCGCGACTTCCGGCGATTTGCTGACCGCCGGTGCGCAGACTTCAAGCGGAGGCATTCAGACAGATACGCTCAATCGAAACATTAAAACCAGTGAACTCGCACAACGCCAGACCACCAGTGTAAAAAGCAAGATCGAAGCCGACGCCAGCAAACTGGCCAAGGCATCGACAAACCAGAAGCAGAAAGGATCGGCTTCGGGATCGGTAGCCAAACGCAGCGCCGATGAAATTGAACGCGTTTTTCAAAAAAACAAGGGCGGTATATTCGCCATCTATAATCGCGCGCTGCGCAAAAATCCGTCACTCGAGGGCAAAGTCGTAATCGAGTTGACGATATCGCCGAGTGGCCAGGTTACAGCAGTCAAGGTGCTGTCCAGCGAACTGGGCGATGAAAAGCTGGAGCGAAAACTGGTACTTAAAATTAAAAAGTTCAAATTCAGCAAGGCTAACGTCACCGAAATTACCGTCTCCTACCCCATCGATTTCCTGCCTTCGTAAAGATTCCTGTGACGGCTGTTTACCATCGGAACTAACCGGCTACAGCTTCGGCAGAATTCCGTCAATGCCCGCTTTTGCTGCGCCGGGTTCAAATCAGACAGTTACGATCAGGGGAACTAAGCAGAGACCTTTCTGATCTGAATCTGTAATAAATAAATTGATAACGTCTCCAAATGGCATTTCGAACAATTATCACCTGGCTTGTTCTGGCGCTTCTGCCCGTTGTTATTCAGGCTGATGATAACTCTGATTATGAACTGCGCGACATGGACGGCAAATCACATCGGGTTTCAGACAACCGGGGTAAATGGCTGATCATCAATTTCTGGGCGACCTGGTGTCCCCCCTGTATTCAGGAAATGCCGGAACTGGAACGCTTTTATCGACAAAACATATCCAGCGCTCAGGTATGGGGTGTGACCTTCGAAGACACCGACAAAGCTAAAATCCGCCAGTTTATAGAACAGCTCGGCATCACTTATCCAGTGCTGGGTTATGGCCAGGACCCGCTCACCGGATTCGGTACGGTAACCGTGTTACCGACGACCTTTGTTATCGATAAGCAAGGGCTGTTCTTGCACCGCTTTGAGGGACCGATTACCGCGCAGGATATTACCGAGATAATCGATCAGTCGAACTGATCCAGCAGTAAATACACCCGGCTCCTGCTAATCCGGTACATAAGCGGACTGCTGTGAATAATCAAACATCGAAGCGCAGACGACCTCGTCATCATCGATATTAAGGTTTTTAGCGAATAGCGATCGCTTCGCGCTATGCCACCAGGATAACCGGACAGCGCAGTGATTTCAGAATCCGCAACGATTCCCCGCTTTCCCCATGTTTCGAGATAATTGCGCAATCGAAACTGGAAGCTAACCGATCGAGAAGATCATTTAGCTGATTCCGATTTAACACGGTCAGCATCATTTCCTGATCGTTAGTCTTAATCAGCCGCGCTATCTCCGACAAAACCCTGCTTTCCGGGTTGTCGGTGACTAACGTTACTTCGATTTTCTGATGGGCGAATCGACGCAGTAGCATCTCGAGCGCATGTTTTTGATGGGGCGATTCATTACCGATCAACAGGATTTTTCGAGGCCCATGAAACCGCCTGAATTGCTGTCGATGCGACACCGCTTGTCCAACGATAGTGTAGGTCACGTCCGCTCTGGGCTTTAAGCTGATATCCCGGACCCGACCACGAACAGTGTCGAAACTCCAGGTAATCTGCAAAGCCTGGGCCTCGTGGCGCAATGTTTGCTTGAACTGATGTGCTACCGAGCGCAGCGCGCGCCGCATTTGATCGATACTGGTTGAGCGCTCGCGCCCTGTAGTCAGGCTGATCTCACTGCTACATGGCAGACCTGTTACCTGAAGCAGGTCTTCATCCTCGATGAACAGGCAGCGTAGCTCGGTATTCGCAGATGCTGCCATCTCCACTGCCAGGCTCACCGTAGTAACCGAGTAACTATTGACGTCGGCCGCCAACATTACGCTTTGCTGCTGGTTGGTAGAGCTACTCACGGTCATTTCTCTGCGTTACTCCCGGCTGCAGAATCTTTATCGCTGCCGGACCGTGAATACCGCTTCTGCAGACCCTGTAGTTTCTCGATACGTTTTTGTACCAGGTAGTTGAAACTCTTTTTCGGGTAGTCACCGCTGGCATTGGGACGTCCGGGCTCCATACCCGACAGCAACTGAATCACATCTTCGACCTGCTGCACCGGGTAAATGTTGAATTTCCTCTTTTTAGCTGCTGCGCGAACGTCTTTATGCAACATCAGGTGTACCTGGTTGGCCGCGGGGATGATAACCCCCTGCTTGCCGTCTAATCCACGGGAGGCACAGACTTCAAAAAAGCCCTCGATTTTTTCGTTAACTCCGCCAACCCCCTGGATTTCTCCCAGTTGGTTAATCGAGCCGGTAACTGCCAGGCACTGCTCGAGCGGAATATCGGCAAGCGCGGACAGCAAGGCACACAATTCCGCAACCGAGGCGCTATCACCATCAACCTTTCCGTATGACTGCTCGAAAGCCACGCTTGCAGCGAGCGGTAACGACTGATTAGCGGCATAGCGATGCGCGAGGTAAGACGACAGGATCATCACGCCCTTGGAATGAATTTCACCCCCCAGTTTAGCTTCACGCTCTATATCGATTACACCGCTGCGCCCAAGCCTGGCCGTCGCGGTGATGCGTGACGCCTGGCCAAAACGAAATCTGCCAGTTTGCAGCACCGAGAGGGCATTCACCTGGCCAACCATACTGCCCTCGGTATCGATCAGTTTTATCCCTCGCAGCACCTGCTCCTGCATCAGTTCACGATAGCGATCCTGTCGATATTCCTGTTTATCGATTGCCTGCTCGATGTCTTCCAGCCGTATCACTTTGCGTTTTGCCTTACCGGCCCAGTAGTTGGCTTCGCTCAACAGATCGCGCATATCATCAAGGTAAAGCGACAGTTTTTCGGTATCGTCAGCCGTGCGCGAGGCCTCCTCGACAATTCGGCCTACACCTGCCCTGTCTATGGGTCGTGCACCGCAATCCTGCTGTAACGCGGCGATCATTCGCGCATAACCCTGCACAGTTTCCGCATCACGATTAGTGGTTTCCGCAAAATCAGCGGCCACCTTAAACAACTGATCGAACTCCTGGTCATAGGCCCTGAGCAGGTAATAAAGCCTGGGTTCGCCAATCAGGATGACCTTGATATCGATGGGAATCGATTCCGGCTCCAATGAAACCGTGTTGGCCAGGCTCAGCATCTGCTCCAGCGATTGAATTTTTATTTCCCTGGCCTTGAGCGCTCTCTTAAGCCCTTCCCAGGCGAAACCATGAGTAAGTAACTTGTTCGCATCCAGGATCAGGTAACCTGCATTAGCGCGATGCAAGGCTCCGGGTTTAATCAGGGTAAAGTCGGTAATAAGGGTGCCCATCTGCGACAGGTATTCAATCCGACCGATCAGGTTCTGATAAGTCGGATTATCTTCAAACACGATCGGCGCACCCTCGGTGTCGGTGTTATCGACTATTACATTGATACTGTAGGCATGAAACTGCGCCACGCGGCTGGCAATATTATCTGTATCGCGAGTATTCTCCGTGGGCAGGAATGCATCCACATCCTTGATTGCGTTTAGTTTTACCGCGTCCAGATAATCCATTATGTCCGCATAGTCGCGGTAGCGATTCTCCATCCAGGCAATAAGCTGTTCGACGGTATGCTGGGTTATTTCCTGGTTCAAAGCCTTGATACGTTGATGATGCTCGCGCTGTACCAGTGGCATGTCCTGGATAATAGCCCGCAATTTGAGCTGGAGATCAGCAATTAACCTTTCGATGCGTTGTTTTTCATCATCGGAAAGCTTTTCGAATTCCTGAGGTTCGAGTGGACGGCCATCCACCGTCGGTCCCATGGTATAGCCGGCAGGAGTTCGCATGACGATAATCCCCTGTTCCTCGGCTTCCTGGTCAAGCTTGCGAAAAGCCCGTTCCTGCCGCTCCTGCAGTTCCTCTTCTATTTCCTGCCGCCGGTTTCGATATTCTTCACTTTGAAAGGAAGATGGTAACGAAGTCAGCAAGTCCTCAACCAGTGATTCCATGTCCTGGCGTAATTTCTGCCCCATACCTGCCGGCAGTTTAAGCATTCCGGGTTTCTGTGGATTGTCAAAATTATTAACGTAGCACCAGTCCGATCGCGAGTTATCGGTCTGCGCATGCCGGGAAAGTATTTGCTGAACCAGTTGGTGCTTGCCCAGGCCGGAATCACCAACCACGAAGAGGTTAAATCCCTGTTGCTCGATATCCACGCCGAATTCGATTGCTTCCAGGGCTCGATCCTGGCCTAGCGGCTGATCCAGCGGTTCGAGATCAGCCGTGGTTTTGAAATCAAACTGCCCCGGATCGCAGACCTGGTAGAGCGACTCGGCTAGCAAAGCCCTGTTCTTTTTCGGTGCCATTTGACAATATTCACTCAAATAGTCAACGCAAATACAGACCCAGATCAATTGAGACAGAGATTTAGTTGCCCGGGGATAGCACTAAATTTATATCCTGGGCATTTCTGCGCCCGCCCGAAGCAGCCATAGCACGACGGCTGTTCCCGGAGGTGCGAGTATGACTTCACCTGGCGGCATTTACGCGCAAAAAAAAGCCCGCTTTTGTGGAGGAGGTATAGTGACAGGTCGCAGACTTCCCATTTTCTGACCACACCGGCCTAAAGCACACAAAGCGGACCCTCAAAAATTTAAGGTGGCAGGCAAAAAACGACCCAAAACGGACTCCCAGCTACTGCTCCAAGGTGAAAGAAATCTCCTTCACTCCGAGTTTTTGCAAAAATGACGGCAGGTATTTTAGTTTGGTCGTCGAACTAAAAATAAACTTGTTACTTACCCGCATGTCAAATCAATCCGGCTTTCTTGAAGTCGGTAATAAGCTGATTGGGAATTTTGTCATCCCGGTAGAATTCTGTTTGCAAAAATTCATTCGACGCATCTTGCATGGCTGACTCATCATCTAGATGGCTCAGCGAACGGGTCCGGCTGTGTCGGATCGGTTGCCAACCAGACCGATTTGGTCTGCATGAAACTGCGCATACCTTCGAAACCATTTTCGCGGCCGTAGCCGGATTGCTTGTATCCTCCAACCGGGGACTGGGTCGCTGCATTGAAGTAGTTGTTAATGTAAACCGTCCCGGCCTCGATGCGTTCGGCCATGCGCATGGCGCGGGCGACATCGCGCGACCAGATCCCGGCCGCGAGTCCGTAGATGGTATCGTTGGCAACGCGAATCACTTCCTCTTCATCTACCCAGCTCTCGGTAGATACCACCGGACCGAAGGTTTCCTGTTGCGCGAGGTCAGCACTGTTGGGCACGTTGGCGAAAACGGTCGGACCTATGTAGTAGCCCTTGTCCCGGCAGGCGCTGCGACCGTCGAGCAGCATTTCATGACCCGCTTTTTCAGCACTGTCGATTCGTGCCAGCACACTTTCGTAGTGTGGTCGGTTGGCCATCGGGCCTATCTGGGTGTTCGGATCGCCGGGGTCGCCCACGCGGGCCTTGCCAACCACTTCAACCAGTCGCTCGCTGAATTCCTCGATAATCGACTCGTGCACCAGCAGCCGGGAACCGGAAATACAACTCTGCCCACCTGCCGGAAAAATACCCGAGGCGACACCGTTTACGGTAAGATCGAGGTCGGCATCGGCCAGAACGATTTGGGGAGACTTACCACCCAGCTCCATAATGATTGGCTTGACCTGGCGTGCGGCCACGCTCGCCGCGGCCCGCCCCCCCGCGGTACCCCCGGTAAATGAAACCAGGCGCACGTCCGGGTGATCGATGAGCGGTTCCCCTGTGGTCGGGCCAAGGCCCGTGACAACGTTTAGCACGCCAGCCGGCAGATCAGCTTCAAGCAGTATCTCCATTAAATCCAGAGTCGAGCAGGAAGACTGTTCGGAAGGCTTCATGACCGCGGTATTGCCGGCTGCGAGACAGGGCGCGAGCTTCCAGATCAATGTTCCAATGGGGGAATTCCAGGGCAGGATCAGGCCGCATACGCCGAAGGGCTCCCATTTCAGGTAATTATGCATGTTCGGCATTTCAGCCGGGATCGGCTGCCTTCGAATTTATCGCACATTCCTGCATAGTAGTGCCAGCTGTCGACCTGCCAGGCGCCGGGAGCGAGCGAAGGCGTGATGTTTTTCGGCAGCTTGCCGTTATCACGGGTTTCGATTTCACCGAGTCGATCTGCGTGTTTCGATATCACATCACCAATGCGCCGCATTATGCGGCCGCGTTCGGCAGGCATCATCTTACCCCAGGGGCCTTCGTAAAATGCCACCTTTGCCGCCGCCACGGCGCGCTTCACGTCTTCCTGATTACAATCCGGAACCCGTGCCCAGACCTCGCCATTCGCGGGATTTTCGCTGTCGATGTACTGACCTGAAGCGGGTTCATGCCAGGTGTTGTCGACAAAATATTGAAAGGTTCTTACATCGGTCATGCGTCTGTCCTCGGATCTTCAGGTGGCAGGGGGTCGCGTTGCAAAATCATGTCGGCTGCCTTTTCGGCCATGGCGATCACGGTCGCGTTCAGATTACCAGTAATTTGCGTGGGCATCGCGGCCGCATCGCATACGCGTAGGTTTTCGACACCCCGCACGCGCAATTGTTCGTCCAGCACCGCAGCCGGATCAGCTTCCGAACCCATGCGTGCGGTCGAACTGGGGTGATGCCCGGTATAGGCCGTGGCGCGGATCGCCTCGATGATTTCCGCATCGCTTCTGGCGTCCTTCCAGGCGCCCAGTTCGCCGGTCACATACTGCGCAATCTGTGGCTGCGCCATGACGTCGCGCATCGCCTTGACACCACGCAGCATCTTGTCCAGGTCCTGTCTGTCGGAGAAATAATTGGGATCGATCACGGGATGTGCTCGCGGGTCGGCGCTCGCCAGACGCAGGCTACCGACCGATCGGGGTCGTTCTAGGTTGATGTCGATCTGCACGCCGGGGCGCGCCAGCTTGCGACCACGCACCAGTAACTTGCGGCCAAGGCGTTGTAAAACGGGAGTCTCTTCCTCGGCGCCGTTGGTCAGGTTTTCGTCAACCACCATTGGAGTCATGAACACTTCGAGTTCGGGCGATGCCGGATCTTCGAGAGCGTGAAACAGTACGGCAGAGAAGAAAGCCCCGGCGCCCGGCCCCTTGCCATTCAAAAGCCAGCGGGCCATCAATGCTGCAGCCTTGTCCAGGCGCTGATGCCGCGCCAGGCTCAGATCCATACGATGAGACCCATATTGAATCGACACATCCACGTGATCGGCCAGGTTTGCGCCTACGCCTTGTAGATCGACAGCGGGTCTAATTCCGTGCGAGATAAGATGATCGGCCGGGCCGATTCCCGACAACATCAGTGTCTGCGGCGTGCCAAAGGCACCCTGACAAAGAATCACTTCACCGCGCGCGCGAATCGATTCTCCGCAAACGGTCTCGATTCCAATCGCACGGCAACCTTCGAGCTTCACCCGGGCAACCTGACGTTTGGTTAGAATTGCCAGGTTTCTAGGCGGATTCCCGAGATAGGCTATGGCTGTAGATTGCCTTACTCCACGATGTACCGTGCTATCAGTACGCGCAACACCAGTGCGTTCCGGTCCGTTGAAATCATCCAGTGGTTTGTGGCCAGCGGCTATCGCAGCTTCGATGTAGGCACTTTCCAGGATGCCGAAATTGGCCGAAAGCTCGGTCTTCATCGGGCCATCAACGCCGTGCCAGGGACTGCTCCGGTTCGCTGAACCCTGCGAACGCCGGAAATACGGCAGCAGGTCGGCAAAACCCCAGCCTTGCAATCCGCTCTGACGCCAGTCGTCATAATCCGCCGGAATCCCGCGCATGTAGATCATACCGTTCATGATCGACGATCCGCCGAGCGCCTTGCCGCGCGGAAAATAGATACGCCGTCCGTTCAGAACTGCCTGCGGAACCGATTCGAATCCCCAGTCGAGCCTGGGGTTCCCGAAAATATAGCCGTTACCGGCTGGCATGCGGATGAACAGGTTGCGCCCATTCCCACCGGCTTCGATCAGACACACCCGAAGCGACGGATCTTCGGCCAGCCGCGCCGCCAACGCACAACCCGCCGAACCCGCACCCACGATGATGTAATCGAATTCGCTAAGCACCTGACACACACCGAATCAAACAATAATAATTTCAAAGAATTATCAAATACCGACCAGATCATGTAAACCCGCTATATTTCGAAATCAAATCTTTCATAAAATGAATTACAAAAAATGTCACTCCCATTGAATGCGATCAAATCGTTTGAAGCCGCCGCACGCCACCTGAGTTTCGCGCGGGCCGCAAAAAGCCTGATAAGCGATACTGACACCATCAGAAGTTTAGGGAGGGAGGCAAAAACCGACCCTTTCGAGACGCTCATTTTTGATTTGTTGACACGTCCCTGCTTGTCTCCCTATCCATACCAGCTAAATCTAATCCCCTAAACCAGAAAGGCCGCTTGTGCGATTGGAGGACTCAGTTAACGTAATAGTGAAACTGTTACGGGGGACCGAGGATCGTAGATCGTTTCAATGCCCAAATAGCATTAAACTATCTAATTAATATTAATAATTGATTATATTTAATAATCGAGACTTAATACAATTGCAGCCCAAATTCGTGAACGAAAGGAGCAGAACGATGAGTACAGCTGCAGAAAATCTTGCCGGTCAATGCCCGGTTATGCACGGGGCAATAACGACTGGCGATACGACGGTCACGGAGTGGTGGCCAAACACCCTAAATCTCGACATCTTGCATCAGCACGATACCAAGACCAACCCGATGGGTGGTGAGTTCGACTATCGCGAAGCGGTTAAGTCGCTTGACGCGCAAGCGCTGAAGAAAGACCTGCATGCACTGATGACCGATAGCCAGGAATGGTGGCCTGCGGACTGGGGTCATTATGGCGGCCTGATGATCCGCATGGCATGGCACGCAGCAGGCACGTATCGGACCACCGATGGCCGTGGCGGCGCCGGTACCGGCAACCAGCGCTTTGCGCCGCTCAACTCGTGGCCCGACAACGCGAACCTCGATAAAGCGCGTCGCCTGCTCTGGCCGATAAAAAAGAAATACGGCAACAAGCTCAGCTGGGCCGACCTGATCATCCTAGCGGGTAACATCGCCTACGAGTCCATGGGTCTGAAGACCTTCGGCTTCGGCTTCGGTCGCGAAGACATCTGGCATCCGGAGAAG
Source organism: Gammaproteobacteria bacterium (assembly GCA_049666745.1). Taxonomy (GTDB): domain Bacteria; phylum Pseudomonadota; class Gammaproteobacteria. The sequence goes on along the minus strand of JBATHL010000094.1, from coordinate 2,900 downwards.
GACGTCTACTGGGGCTCGGAAAAAGAATGGCTGGCGCCGACCGATAATCCGGACAGCCGCTACTCGGGCGAACGAGAGCTGGAAAACCCGCTGGCCGCGGTAATGATGGGCCTGATCTATGTGAACCCGGAAGGCGTGGACGGCAAGCCCGATCCGCTCAAGACCGCCAGGGACGTGCGCGAAACCTTCGCACGCATGGCCATGAACGACGAGGAAACCGTCGCCCTGACCGCCGGCGGACATACGGTGGGTAAAGCCCATGGCAACGGCGACGCCGCACTGCTGGGGCCGGAACCCGAAGCGACCGACATCGAGGACCAGGGACTGGGCTGGTTGAACAAGACCAGCCGGGGCGTTGGCCACGATTCGGTCACAAGCGGTCTCGAAGGCGCCTGGACGACCCATCCGACGAAGTGGGACAACGGCTATTTCGACATGCTGCTCAACCACGAATGGGAATTGAAGAAGAGCCCCGCGGGCGCCTGGCAGTGGGAGCCGGTGGACATAAAGGAAGCCGATATGCCGGTCGACGCGGAGGATCCGTCGGTCCACCAAAATCCGATCATGACCGACGCCGACATGGCGATGAAGATGGATCCGGAGTACCGCAAGATCTCCGAGCGTTTCCACGCGGATCAGGCCTATTTCGACGACGTGTTCGCCCGTGCCTGGTTCAAGCTCACGCATCGCGACATGGGACCGAAGGCACGCTATATCGGCGCTGACGTGCCCAAGGAAGACCTGATCTGGCAGGATCCGGTTCCCGCGGGCAACTCGAGTTACGATGTGGGCGCGGTCAAGGCAAAAATCGAAACCTGCGGTCTCGGCATTAGTGAAATGGTCGCCACCGCCTGGGACAGCGCCAGAACTTTCCGCGGTTCGGACAAGCGCGGTGGTGCGAATGGCGCGCGCATCCGCCACGCCCCGCACAAGGACTGGGAAGGCAACGAACCCGAGCGGCTTGCCAGGGTGCTTGAAGTGCTCGAGGGTATCGCGGCCGATAGCGGCGCCAGCGTTGCCGACGTCATCGTGCTTGCCGGCAACGCCGGTATCGAGCAGGCGGCGAAGGCAGCGGGACACGATATCGCCGTTCCTTTTGCACCGGGTCGTGGCGATGCGACGGACGAGATGACCGATGTCGACTCGTTCGAAGTGCTCGAGCCGATTCACGACGGCTACCGCAACTGGGTCAAGAAGGACTACGCCGTGACCGCCGAAGAGCTCATGCTCGATCGCACTCAGCTCATGGGGCTGACCGCTCCCGAGATGACCGCCCTAGTCGGTGGCATGCGCGTTATCGGCACCAACCACGGCGGCACCGGGCACGGTGTGTTCACCGATCACGAAGGTGCGCTGACAAACGACTTCTTCGTCAACCTGACCGATATGAGCAACACCTGGAAGCCTAGTGGTAGAAACCTGTACGAAATCCGTGATCGCAAAACGGATGAAGTCAAATGGACGGCGACAAGAGTTGATCTCGTCTTCGGGTCGAACTCGATTCTGAGGTCGTATGCTGAAGTCTATGCTCAGGATGACAACAAGGAAATGTTTGTGAACGACTTTGTTGCCGCCTGGACCAAGGTCATGAATGCCGATCGCTTCGATCTAGCCTGACTGGCAGTAATCGCATCTTGCCAAGGTAGATAGCCGACGCTGGGTGAGCACTTCACTTGAAGTGTTCACCCTTTTTTCACTAGACCGCAAATCGGAAACGGTCAATAACGTGATATTTAGGGACTGCTAGGCGTCCTCCGATCCCTTGAAAAGATAACAGATGTCTAATGAAATCGACTGATTTATGATTGACCGCTATTGGCCGAAGATTGCCCCCACCTAGCCTTTTTGAGGGTCCCTTAATGAGGATAATGGGTGAATGGCTGGTTTTTTAACGGGGTTGTTTTCGCCGTTCCCATCTGTTATTCGCCCGGACCTTTTCTTTGAAGTGCGGCACTTCATCGGCGGTGATCAAACCGGCAGCTACCGCGCTGTAGATATAGCGGTCGATCTTTACGATTAACCGTCTGCGCTTCATTTCGCGTTCTGGTATGACGTTACCCATTTCTGGATCATACCGCGATTGCATTAATTTATAGCTGGCTAGTATGTGACGCACGTCACGAATCCAAATAATACCCATGGCGGAATAGTGAAATCTATTGGGGGAATGGATATGGGCAAAATAAAAACACAAATTCTGCTTGTAATAACTTCGTTTTTTCTCCTGGCATCACCCACTACCTCAGCATCAACGATAAAATTTTCATTTACTAAAGTCATTGACGAATCGTCGTTCTCGAATTTTGGGCCTGCCGGCTCCATAAACAATGATGCTATGGTTGCATTTCAAGCCTTTAATGGATCGTCTCTGAACTCTTAGTTTTGAGTGTCAGCTTTCGGGAAAGCAGCGATAATTTTTACCCACCTGTATAATGTGGCTGTGCTAAACGAGAGTGAGGCGACTGATATGGTAAAGCTACCACCGTTACTAGGCCGATTCCTTTGCTGGCTGGGATTTCATGATTATCGGGTGGTTGATGTGACTTTTGAATTTGGTACTGATGCTGTTGAAAAGGATGAATGCCGGCGATGTGGCGTTACCAGGACTCACATCGCATGATTGCGGAAATTTTATCCTTGCAACTGTGGTTATTCAAAGCCTGCAACCTGTCGTAAGCTGAAGTTAAGGAATAAATTCTGGGCGCCAGCTTCTGGCCGAAGATTACCTCCTAGCCTCGGCTCTTGGGCGTCTGCTTGTAGTGGTCTAATAAAACCGGATACCAACTTAGGTGGTTATATTACCGCCATTAACGAGGTGTTCAATGAAAAGACAACGTCGATCTTTCTCGGCAGAATTTAAACATAAAGCTGCGTGCCTGGTAGCGGTGCGAGGCCAGGAT
>JBATHL010000093.1:0-3351 GCA_049666745.1 Gammaproteobacteria bacterium | reverse complement strand
CTCGGCGACCTTGAACTGGTCCAGGTAATTCTCGATAAACTGCAGCGGATCATCGGTTTCTTCTTCACTGATGATCTGCTCATCGACCTGGAGCTGTACGCGATTACCGAACACCTCGATGCGGGTGCTGCAAGCCATGCCGATAATCGAATAGCGCCCCCACTTTTCGCCGCCCTGCACTGATTCGAATAAATAGGTGTATGGCTCGTCGGCGAGCTTCAGATAGGCGCTTAGCGGGGTATCGAGATCGGCGAAAACTTCACGCACCAGCGGGATGCGGTTGTAATCATGCCTTAGTTGATTGAATTGCTTGAGATTCATAGGTGACTCTTAAACGGTTATACAGAAAAAAGGGAATAGACAACACTACCTGCGATCACCATCGCCAGCGTTGTGCACCCTCGGTTTTCTGTAAGCGTTCTTGAGTCATCTGGGTCGATCTTGTCGGTCAGAGGGCTGAATCTAACACAGCATTCGAGCCATATCCACGACTTATTTCGAGTCAAATCAGGTTGAATCAGCAAGCACCAGCTGGTCCCGCATTTGTTGCAGGATGCTGTCATAAGCATGCGGATCTTCAGGTTTCGCGCAACCGAAAATCCCTGAACCGGAAACGAAGGTATCAGCGCCGGCGGCGGCAATTTCAGCGATATTGTCGACCTTTACCCCGCCGTCGATTTCGAGGCGGATGTCAAACCCCGAACTATCGATAAGTCGACGGGCGGCGCGCAGCTTGGCGAGCGTCGCGGGAATAAAACTCTGCCCACCAAATCCGGGATTTACCGACATCAGCAACACCATATCGACCTTGTCGAGCACGTGATCGAGGTAGCTTAGCGGTGTTGCGGGATTGAACACCAGGCCTGCGCGGCAGCCGCTTTCCCTGATCAAACTCAGACTGCGATCGATATGATCAGAGGCTTCGGGGTGAAAGGTGATATAACTCGCTCCGGCACTGGCAAAATCCGGAATGATGCGATCTACCGGCTTGACCATCAGATGCACGTCGATCGGTGCTTCGACGCCATGCTTGCGCAAGGCTTCACAGACCAGCGGCCCAATCGTCAGATTCGGCACGTAGTGATTATCCATAACATCAAAATGAACGATGTCCGCACCTGAGGCGAGAACGTTATCGACTTCTTCACCGAGTCGCGCGAAATCGGCTGACAGGATCGACGGTGCTATCTGGTAATCGGGCATGATAATTCCTGGTTGCAAGTGGCAGGCAATTTACACCATTTTGCAGTTGAATTCAGCCTGGTCAAAATAGGTAGCGGTGACTCCCCCAATTGAGACCTGGTCGCCGAATATTGTTAGACTTTACCCGGCTTCAGGTTAAAGTAGCGACCCATGTCAGCAGAACAACAACTCAAACAGGAACTTGCCGCGCTGGAGCATGAATTACGACGGGTTCGCGATGGTCTCGAACGCAACCGCTCGCAGGATCTCGAACTGCGCGCCAGGCAACTGACTGACAACATTGCCATTTGCGAACGTGATTTGAGGCAGTACAGGTTAAATGTCCAGCAACACGATTGAAGAAAACCAACGCCGTTGCCAGTTAAAGACTGGCGATCAGGTATGGTTATTCGGCTATGGTTCGTTGATTTACCTGGTCGATTTCCCTTACCTCGAAGCAAAACCGGCCAGCATACACGGCTGGAGTCGTCGCTTCTGGCAGGGATCGCATGATCACCGCGGCACCGCGACCAACCCGGGCCGGGTGGTGACATTAATCGAGGATGTAGAGGCTGTTTGCGGCGGTATCGCCTACCTGGTCGAAGCACCGGTTTTTAAACAGCTCGATGAACGCGAAAAGAACGGTTACCTGCGCTTTTCCACCGAGATGACCTTCAACGATGGCAGACATGCGACGGGGCTGATCTATATTGCCTCGCCGGACAACGCAGCCTGGCTCGGTGAAGCCAGCGCGCTCGAGATCGCACAGCAGATCTGTGCCGCCGAGGGTGCCAGCGGCGCTAACTGTGATTACCTGCTTGAACTGGCGGTGGCGTTACGCGACCTGGGACTGCAGGATCAACACGTGTTCGAGATCGAAACCCATATTATGCAAATATTGGAACCCTGACCCGGCGCTGGCAGAGTAATCGGTTTTCATCGGGTCGGCAATCGAAAAAAATACCTGGCACGCAGAAGAGTTTTATGAATATCCTTGAGCGCTATTGCCCAATATGCGCTGCACTGCATCCATGACTGAATTGACCCAAAACATTCCGCTGGAGCGCAGCAGCCTGCTGCCGACCTGCCTGGTCGTGCTGGCCTGTTTCTGTTTCGGTACGATTCCATACTTTGCCAAGTCGCTGAGCGATGCCGGTATGGCGCCTTACGCGGTTGCTTTTTATCGCTACGGGCTATCGGCGATCGTACTGCTGCCAATACTGTTGCGCCTGCCCGCGGCGCAACTGAGAACGGTGCTCTGGGGTATCCTCTCCGGCGTTTCGGTAGGACTTGGCTGGGTCGGCTTCGTCAGCGCCCTGGAAACCGTCCCGGTGACCACCGTTGGCGTACTTTACATGACCTACCCGGTATTCACGATCCTGATCGGCTGGCTCTGGTTTCGCGACGCAGCTTCCAGGCGCGCGATATGCGGCGCGTTGATGGTAATCATGGCGGCACTGCTGGCCGGCTCCCCCGCCGCGGTAGAACCCCGTCACTTACCGGCCATGTTAATCTCATTGACTGCGCCGATCAGCTTCGGTCTGGGCATCAACATCCTGATTCACAAGCTCACCCCGATCAGGGCGCTGGCCCGGGTCGCGTCATTCTCCGTGGGCGCCGCGCTTGGTTTGCTGCCATTACTCATTCTGTCAGCCCCTGACAGTGTACTACCGCAGCAACCCGGCGACTGGTGGCTGATCGCAGGACTGGCGCTTGGCACCGCCCTGCTTCCACAATGGATTTACTCCGTTTTCGCACCCGAGATCGGCGCCGCACGTTCCGCCGTCGCGGGGAGCGTCGAATTGCCTACCATGTTTTTCGTGGGCTGGTTTTTGCTCGGTGAAAACATCGGTATCGCACAATGGCTGGCCTGCCTGCTGGTAACGCTGGCAATCCTGTTGACACCCGCTCGCGCGAGACGAAACCTTGCTACCACCCTGGTTATGCCGCGCAAACAACAATAAAAAAAGCCGGCAGATGCCGGCTTTTTAATATTAAACCCAACCTTGCTTACTTAAGACTATCGATGTAATCGGCAAGATTGTTGATTTCCTCGTCCTTGAGCCCCGCGGCCATCGCATTCATAACCGGATTCTTGCGTGCTCCGCTACGAAAATCAGTCAGACTCTTGCGAATGAAATCGGCATTCTGTCCTTTCAGCGAAGGGTA
>JBATHL010000092.1:0-8352 GCA_049666745.1 Gammaproteobacteria bacterium | reverse complement strand
CCTTTTAACCCAGCTCTTTGAGTTTGCGAGTCAGGGTATTTCTGCCCCAGCCGAGTAGTCGCGCAGCGTCCTGTTTGCGTCCGTGGGTGGCTTCCAGCGCACAGTCAAGCAGGGTTTTCTCGAATGTTCTAGCCGCATTCTTCAGAATATCGGTTTCTCCCTGTGACAGTTGTTGCTGCGCCCATTGACGCAGCGGAGTCTGCCAGTCGCCAACTTCGGCTGAAGGTCGCTGCTGCCCCGGGGTTAGTTCGCCTGCAGGTTCGCAGGCACGGGCGACCAGTTCGAGCGCGTCATCGATATCGAACGGCTTGGGTAGATACTCAAACGCGCCTTCCTGGAATGCCTGCACCGTGGTATCAAGGTCGGTGTATGCAGTCATCACGATAATCGGAGTTTGCGGAGAAATGTTTTTGACCTGTTTGAGCAATTCGAACCCGTTAATCCCCGGCATTCGCACATCGGTTATGATCAGGTCTGGTCGCGCCTGCGGTAGCGTGCGCTTGAAATTTGCCAGTGCCACCGAACCCGATTCGAAGGCTGTGACCTGGTAGCCATTGTTGGACAGCGTTTTTTCCAGCACCCAGCGCATAGACTGATCGTCGTCGATAATCCAGATTGCTGTTTGTGGTTCCTGCAGAGGTAGGTTCATAGTTTTTCCATGGGCAGAATGGTGCTGAAAGTGGTTCCGCAGTCAGAGCTTTGTAGATGAATGGTGCCACCGTGGCGGGAAATAATATCTTGCGCGGTCGGTAAACCTAGACCGCTGCCTTCGGCTTTGCTGGTAATCATCGGCAGGAAAATGGTTTCGCCGAGATCGCGCGGTATGCCGCGACCGCTGTCGATAATGTCGATCTGCACCACCAGCGGATGGGTGATCTGACCGATGGTGAACTGTCGACCCACGCGAGTCCTGAAGATAATTTCACCCACCCCGTCAATTGCCTGCACCGCGTTACGCGCTATGTTCAAAAAGGCCTGGATCAGCAAGTCGCGATCAGCCATTAGCTCGGGAATACTGGGGTCGTAATCGCGCTGAATCGTTATACGATCGGGTTCTGCCGCATGAATTATTTTACGGATGTGCTCGAGCACCTCGAGTATATTGACCGGCTTGCGTTCCAGTTTGCTTGCAGAACCTAGCATCTTGCTGGTCAGTAACTGCAGGCGGTCAACCTCGTTGATGATAATCTCAGTGTACTCACTCCATTCCGGATGGTCGAATTCTAGCTGTAACAGTTGCGCGGCACCGCGAATTCCCCCGAGCGGATTATTGATTTCATGCGCCAGTCCACGGGCGAGTTGCTGGGTTGCCTGTTGTTGCAGTTGATTGAGTTCGTCCTGGGCAAACTGCGCCTGGCGCTCCAGCTGGCGAATCTCGAGGACTATCTCGCCATCCTGTGGTTGGTCGCCAAACGGGTAAATACTGTAGTCGGCAATAATAGACTTACCGCTGGCGAGTGTTATGACCGCTTCGTGCTCGGTAAATGCGATCGAGTCCAGGGTCAGTTTGCCGAGTATGCTCGAAGGCTCCGGCTGGCTCAGCAAATCGTCGAAGCGACGCCCGATAAGGCTGGTTGCACTGCTTTCGAACAACGCTTCGCCGGCGGCGTTGACATAGCCGATACGACGCTCGCTGTCGAGACACAAAATAGCCGCATTGAGCGTATCGAGGATGCGATAGCCGGGGTCGTCGCTCAGGGGTACCGGTTTTGCGTTTGATTGCTGCATTTTAGCCGTCTGGATTCGAATAGTGCTCGCAGGGAAACAGACAAAAAAGGCCCCGTGAGGGGCCTTTTTGTCTAGCTCACCAGCAACAGCGTTTAGCAGCTGTAGTACAGATCGAATTCGATCGGGTTAGTCGCCAGACGCAGTCGCTGAACTTCCTCGTTCTTGAGCTCGATATAACTGTCGATCACATCATCGGTAAACACCCCACCGGCTTTAAGAAATTCACGATCCGCATCGAGTGCTTCGAGTGCCTGGTCGAGCGAAAATGTAACCTGCGGGATCTCGGCCTCTTCCTCGGGCGGTAAATCGTAGAGATCCTTGTCCATTGCTTCACCGGGATGCAGCTGGTTCTTGATGCCATCGAGGCCCGCCATCATCAGCGCGGCGAAAGCGAGGTAAGGATTGGCAGTCGAGTCGGGGAAACGTACTTCGATACGACGGCCCTTGGGATTACTGACATAAGGAATTCGAATCGACGCGGAACGGTTGCGTGCCGAGTAGGCCAGCATGACCGGGGCTTCGAAACCCGGCACCAGGCGTTTGTAGCTGTTGGTAGCAGCGTTGGCAAAGGCATTGACTGCACGGGCGTGCTTGATCACTCCGCCGATATAGAACAACGCCATATCGGACAGGCCGCCGTAACCTTCACCTGAAAACAGGTTGACCCCGTCTTTCATCAACGACATGTGGACGTGCATCCCGCTGCCGTTGTCACCGACCAGTGGCTTGGGCATGAAGGTCGCGGTTTTGCCGTAGCTGTGGGCAACGTTGTGCACGCAGTATTTCAGGGTTTGCACCTCGTCGGCCTTGCGCACCAGGGTATTGAACGCAACCCCGATTTCGCACTGCCCCGCGGTGGCCACTTCGTGATGATGAACCTCGACCTTGAGGCCCATTTCCTCCATCGCCAGGCACATCGCCGAACGAATGTCATGCAGCGAATCGACCGGTGGCACCGGGAAATAGCCGCCCTTGACGCCGGGACGGTGGCCGATGTTGCCGTCTTCATACATCTTGATCGAGCTCCAGGCTGCCTCTTCAGAATCGATCTGGTAGGAGCAATGCCCCATTTCGGTTGTCCACTTGACGTCGTCGAATACGAAAAATTCGTTTTCTGGTCCAAAGTAAGCGGTATCGGCGATCCCGGATGCCTTCAGGTAAGCTTCGGCACGTTCGGCGATGGAACGCGGATCACGTTCGTAGCCCTCGCCGGTGGCGGGCTCGACCACGTTACAGGTAATGTTCATCGTGGGTTCGTCGGTAAAAGGATCGAGGACCGCGGTTGCTGCATCAGGCATCAGAATCATGTCGGATTCATTGATACCCTTCCAGCCGGAAACCGAGGAACCGTCGAACATTTTACCCTCGGTGAAAGTATCTTCCTCGATGGTATGGGCCGGGACCGAAACATGCTGCTCCTTGCCCTTGGTATCGGTAAAGCGAAAATCGACGAATTTAACGCCGTACTCATTAATTTTACTCAGCACATCAGACGCAGACATGATTTAATCTCCAGAATCGGGGGGTCGAAAAACAGAAGGGAATTGTACCCAATAAATTAGTGATGCCAATTTATTGTGCAAATTTGGTCGATTTCAGTACAAATATGACAAGAATGCACCAAATAAGTGCAAATTAGTCCTGGTAGTAGATATTTACCTTGCCGATGTAGTCGAGTCCTGTCGCTTTGTCCTTCAGTTTGCCGATGCTCGCTGCATGATTCGGCGTGCACATAGATACCGGCAGGACGAGATCGATTTCGATAAGTTTATCCAGGTAGTGCAGCTTGGTCTGCACGATCTGTTCGCTTTCACTGATCCCCTCCCAGGCGCGCTGCAGGTCCTGTTCGATGGCACTGCGTTGCGGTAATCCGGCCAGCACCGATTCCTTGATGGCGTCGTCTAGCGGGTCGATATGAATCTGTACGTCGATTATTTTCGGAAATTGCCGTTTTACCTGGTACTCGATCTTGTGCGCGATGTAATGCGCTTCCGAAACCGTTAGATTGGGATCGACTTCAATATGCGCATCGATGTAACCCAGCCCCCCCATCGAGCGCGTTCTGAGGTTGTGGATACCCACCACGCTCGTATCCGCCAGCATCGCCTGGCGCACCTCCGCAACCAGTTCCGCATCCAGACTGGTATCGATCAATTCGTGCAATGCCTTGCGCCCGAGGCGAAATCCCATCCATGAAATCATGCCCGCGACGACGATTGCGGCGACCGCGTCCATGTGTGCAACCCCGAGCAATTGCGCCGAGATGCCGATCACCACGACGATCGAAGACAACGCGTCGGAACGATGGTGCCAGGCGTTGGATTCGAGCAGGCTGGAATGGTTAACGCGAGCGGCGCGCAGGGTGTAGTGGTACAAACTCTCCTTGGCGACGATGGCCAGGCAGGCGAACACAATGGTGATTGCCTCGGGATTGGCCGCTGAGGGGTTGAAGATACTTTCCACCCCGCGTATACCGATACTGACCCCGACCATGGCAAGAATGGCCCCGAGTAGCATCGAGGCCAGGGTTTCGATGCGGCCATGACCATAGGGGTGGTCTTCGTCAGCTGCCTTTGAGGCTCGCCTGGATGCATACAGAACAATAAAATCCGTGCTTAGATCGGACAGGGTATGGAAGCCATCGGCGAGTAGCGCCTGCGACTTGCCGAGCAGGCCGAAAGTAATCTGCAGGCATGCCAGCAGGCAGTTTACCGCGGCCCCGGTCAGGGTCACCCGCCGGGTGATTTTATGGCGCTGCTCAATCTCCATCGGTTGCCTTTTGCACCAGGAAGATGTATTCGTCATGCTGCTGTATATTTTCCAGCACCCGGTGACCGTTGATACGACACCAGGTGGGTATGTCGCTCATCGTGCCCGGATCGGTACAGGTTACTCTGACCCTGGCGCCACTAACCTGTTTGGCCAGGCAGTCCTGCAGCCGGATAACCGGCATCGGGCACAGCAGGCGGCGAGCATCGAGCTCGATAATATCGTTCATACGATAACCCAGTCCGGCCTGATCTCATCTGCGGCAAGCGGTTTGACCTGGATCGTGCGCGTCTCCTGGTCGCGGTCACTGAAGAGGAGCTCTACCGAGTCGGCGTCACGACCCTTGCTGTAGCGGGCGGTGATCGCGCAGGCGAGTTCGAGTTGCTGTGGATTGAGTCGCGCGCCTTCGACCAGCGCCAGGGGACCCGCATGACTCACGGTTTTGATTGTCTGGAACTGTCGCCGGTATCCGTGCAGAAAATTATTCTCGCCTTCTTCTCGCGCAATAATCAATTTGAAGTCGCTACTGGGGCGGATATGGCGTCCAACCTTGAGCAGCATGATATCGTCGATCTCATACTCGCGCGTACCGCGATTGTCCCACAGGTCCTGCAGTTTGACCGAATAGCTCTTGTCGGTCAGAAAACAACAACCGCCGGCAGGCTGCGCATAGTCTTCGAAGCCGAATTCTGCGGCCAGTGCGATCTGCGGTTTGCGCGAACGCCCGCTAAAGTCTTTCAATTGTTCCCGCGCGACCCAACCCTCGCTTTCAGGCCTGCTGGGGGGCAGGTTTCTGGCGCACAGCGGTCGTAGTAGCAGGTCATCGGCACCTGACTCTGCGGCGACCACCGGCAGGTATCGTTTGCGCTGGGATTTCGGACGTTGACCGATGACTTCCCCGGTAATGATAAAGTCGAAGTCATGCTGTTTTATCCATTCATGCGCCTTGCGCACCATGAAAATCTTGCAATCGAGGCAGGGATTGAGATTGGCACCGTAGCCGTGCTTCGGGTTTATCACAACATCCTTGTATTCCTCGACGATATCGACGATGTGCAGCTTGATGCCGAGTTGCTCGGCAACCCAGAGCGCGTTGTTGCGTTTTTCCCGGTTACGATCGTGCTTGCGAATGGCATGCGTATGTCCTTCGACGCAAAAGCCGGTGAAGAAGTTAATGCCTTCGACCTGGATACCCTGCTGCTGGATCAACCTGGCCGCCAGCAACGAGTCGAGGCCGCCTGAGATCAGCGCAACTGCTTTTCTAGTCATGCGAAAGGGAAATGGTTTAAAACCAGGAGTATATCAACAACCGGCGGAGTCGATATATCGACTCCGCTCTTTTAATTGCTAAAAATTACGTTTACCAGCATTCATTGGTGGCGGGAGTGCCACCCTTTACCCCGGTATTGGTTAACGTCATGGTGGTGCAGTTGGTATCATTTGCCTGTGATTTGCCGGCGACCGGAGTTGCAGTCAGTGTAAACGTGGTTGCCGTTCTTGCGGTTGTATCGATCGTGTAGAAGCTTTCGGTTGGAACTGATGCGGCTACATTACAGTTGGCGGCGTTATAGGAGCCATACAAGCTCTTGCATTTTTCCAGCGAACCTGCGGTTGCCGATAACACGGCCCGACCCTCGGAACGGTTGGATGCAATGACGTTGTCACCGTAAAAGCCGATTGCTACGGCGGTGAGGATACCGATTATCCCCACGACGATCATCATTTCGATTAAAGAAAAGCCTTTTGAGTGTTTCATAGCAGTGCTCATAGTATTTTGACTAGGACGGTTCCGGTGCTTCGTAATAAATGATATCGACGTAGTTCACATCGTTTAGTACTTTGCCCTTGAAATAGATTTCGTCTCCTGGCTTGAAGTCGGAGAATCTGCTTCGCTTGCCGTCGTTGCTTTGCAACGAAGCCCGGGGCGCGATCCGGTAGTTCTTGTCGTCGACGGTAAACTTGTCGTAGCCCAGCTTGGTTATAACGCCCGACCGATCGAAGGTTTTCACCGTTAACGTAGACTTGCCGGAACCCGGTGTGACTGTCACGGTTCTCTGGCCTGAAATTTCCTGCGCTACCGTGGTTGTCCACGGTAGCATCAGTGATGAGATTACTAACAGCTGGGTTAGTAGTAGTGTTTTGAGCTGTTTCATTGGAGTAACTCCTGCCATCCGAAGCGGCCAGTTGGGGGTATTGGAAGTTCTGCAACCTTGGATGGTTTTTCCGCGGTGTAGGCGATGTCTTCGATAAACACCGGCTCCGGCAGAAAACCTTCCTGGCGAATCGCCGCGATCGTCTCGGTGTTACCCGAACCATCGTTCGCTTTATCGTTGTCGTCGATGATGCCATCGAGGTTAGTATCAACCGCAACCTCTTCCGGCGAACCTCCGTCAACGAGGTTTACCGCAAAGCGATAGCCGTATCCACCGACCGAACAGGGATCGGTCTCGGGGGCGAAGCTGTTGAAGAACACGAGACTGCCCCGTATTACGGGATTGGTCACCGAACGTTCGCCGCTGTCGGGTAACTCGAAGAACCAGCCATAGTCAGCGCCACCAGTGTAGTCGACCGGATTACGGGTTAGTACCCGTTCGCTATAGTTGGTATCGTAAGTCTGCTCTACCAGTTCGCCATCATCGAGGTCATCATCACCCTTGTCCCAGACACCGTAAAAATAGTTGTCTGCGGTGTCGGTTTTGTCGGCATCGACCAGGTACTGACCTGAACCGAAGTAGACCATCACGTTCGGGGCGTTGCTGCCGTCGTCCGAAACCGTCGGGTGCTTGGCAAGCGCGGGCTTGGACGTGATCGGTAGATCATCCTTGGTGGTAAACAGTGGTGCTGTGCCCGGAATCCCCCAGGAAGCGGAGCTGGTGCTGCTCAGGTCGAAAGCCCACATCTGGCCTTTCAGGTCACCGGCGTACACGCGGTCGATCGTTCCATTACCATCGAGGTCAGCCAATGCCGGGGTCGCGAGACCATTGCGATCGCCCGGACTACCGGAATTAGTGGTGATTTCGATATAGTCGCCGCCAGACCAGGCACCATCGGCGCCCTTGGCAATATCGACGATGAAAAGCTTGGCCTCGCCGTCACCGGTATCGTTATAGCCGTTGCCGAAGATTGCCACCCATGAACCATCGTTGGTCATGCCGATTTGTGGTCGACTATAGGTATAGCCCAGGTCGGGATCATCGCTGTTGGTGAATTCCCAAAGTGCAATTTTACCGGCATTTGCCTCGCTGAAATTAGCAGGATCTGTAACATCGAGGGCAAAAATACCGCGCCCGCCGCCGCGTTGACCACTGATCAATACGGTCTGCCACTGGGTACCACTGCCAAGATCAGCATAGACATCGGAAACCGTGGGCGTCAGATCGTTATAGTACTTGTGTACGTAATTCTGCTCGGTCAGGTAATGCAGGCCTTCGCCCGGGTTGGTCGAAAACAGATTACTGGCGATATAGGCTAATTTTTCATCGCCGTCGGCCTCGGCGAAGCCGTGCATCATGCCGCCGTTGGAACCGGCGTAGACCATACCGGCACGTGCTGCCGCCGCTCCGTTCTTGAAGTCCGAATAGCGATCGCCGGTCGCGGTCGGGAAGGGTGCAGTGTCAGGCCAGTTCAGAGCAGGAGCACCGACGAATACCGGGCCCGAATTGACCAGGTCGCTAAGCAGAGAGAGACGTTCGCGGAAGAAGTTTCCTGTCCCCTCGTCGGCGCGGTCGCCGCGCAGATAGTCAACCTTCGCCTCAGCGACGGTGTCCGTATCGACACCAGCTGAAGGGCTGGTTCGAAGATCGTCTTTTTGCGCCGCGCTCAAGTCATTCCACTGAAACGGAACGCCATCGCTAC
>JBATHL010000091.1:0-4756 GCA_049666745.1 Gammaproteobacteria bacterium | reverse complement strand
ATCGCACCCCGGGTTATCGTGCGGTTCTGACACGCGACGGCGATCGATTTGTAACCCTGCGCAATCGCGTTAAAAAAGCGCGTGAGGCCCAGGCCGATATTTTTATTTCACTGCATGCGGATTCATTCCATAAGCCTAACGTAAAAGGTGCTTCGGTCTACGCACTGTCGTTGAGAGGCGCGAGTTCGGAAGCTGCTCGCTGGATCGCGAAGAAAGAAAACGCCTCCGATCTCATCGGCGGCATCAGCCTGGATGATAAAGACGACCTGATAGCATCGGTTTTACTCGATCTTTCGCAAACTGCAACAATTCAGGACAGCCTGGAGCTTGGCTCGGATGTGCTGTCGCACATCGGCAAGGTTTCAAAATTGAATAATCGCAAGGTACAACAGGCGGGATTTGCCGTATTGAAAGCACCCGATATGCCGTCGATATTGGTTGAAACTGCGTTCCTGTCAAATCCGGCCGAAGAAAGGAAACTGCGTAATCCCAAGCATCAGCACAAGCTTGCCAAAGCGGTATTTTCCGGAATTCGCAATCATCTCAAGAACCGTCAGTCCTAGGCGTCCGTTCCAGTAAAAAATTCTGTACTACTGCACGATATTCGGGGAAGTCGATGATGTCATTGTGTGCGGCTCCTGCGATCATTTGATACACCACCAGAGCAGGGTTGAATTTCTGTTTCAGCGCCAGGGTATGCGACAAACGAATCTCGCGGTCGTTTTCTGCGCTGGCAATCAACACGGGTACGTCGATGCTATCCGCGCGTGACGCGGAATCAAAGCGATCCCTGATCAAATAGCGAGTCGGAAATAGCGGGTAGATTCCCTGTGCGACTTCCGCGACGCTATCGTAAGGCGTTAGCAATATCAGTTTCTCCAGCGGCCGCATGGACGCCAGGTAAACAGCGACGCCACTGCCCAGGCTGCGTCCATAGGCGATGATCGAGTCGTGTCGTTTGATCAATTCATCGTAAATTGCGAGCGCGTCGGAAAACAACCCGCTTTCATTGGGACTGCCCTGGCTTTTGCCGTAGCTGCGGTAATTGATCAGGTAAACGCTGTAGTCGCTGAACACATTTTCGAAATACTCCCGCCGATGGGTCACCATTTCGGAATTACCACCAAAGTAGATCACCGCCCGGGGTTTGCCGGGATTCAGCACCCAACCGTGTAACAGTATCCCGCTGTTGTCGATACTGATTTCATCCGCATCAAATTCGGGGTCCACCGACATTGGATAGTAAATCAGTTTGCGCTGGTAAACATATAAAAACACGGCAAATAGCAGGTAGATGCCAACTAGCACCAGGATAATGGAGGTGATTTCATTCATCGTGAATTATGCTAATCCGGAAAGTGGATTTTCTGGTATTCTCTGCGTCCAATCTGTCACTACAGCCATAGTACTGAAGCAGCGATCAATGAACAAACTCGATCAATTGAAATCCATGACCCAGGTGGTAGCCGATACCGGCGACCTTGACGCCATTTCACAATATCAACCGCAGGACGCCACCACCAATCCGTCACTATTGCTGAAAGCGGCAGATTTGCCGCGCTACCAGCCACTGCTGGACGAGGCGCAACGCTGGGGACGGGAGCAGGGTGGCAGTCCGACTTCACGCGCCGCTGCCGCCGGTGATTACCTGGCAGTCAGCATTGGTCTCGAGATCCAGAAAACTGTACCGGGACGGGTTTCAACCGAAGTCGATGCACGTCTTTCTTTTGATCGTGATGCGACAGTTGCGCGCGCTCGGCGCATCATCGACCTCTATGAAAGCCGTGGCAGTAACCGTAATCGAGTATTGATCAAAATTGCTTCGACCTGGGAAGGTATACAGGCGGCTCGCGAGCTCGAGGGTGATGGCATCAATTGTAACCTGACCCTGTTATTCAGTTTTACACAGGCGGTGGCTTGCGCCGAGAATGGCGTTTATCTTATCTCACCTTTCGTGGGCCGAATCCTGGACTGGCACCTGACAGCGACGGGGCAGACTGCAATTCCCGCCGAGCAGGACCCGGGCGTGCATTCGGTCACCCAGATCTACAATTACTACAAGCACCATGACTATAAAACAGTAGTTATGGGTGCAAGTTTTCGCAATACCGGTGAAATCGAACAACTGGCCGGTTGCGACCGCCTTACCATCAGCCCGCAATTGATGCAGCAACTGGCCGAAGACGAAGCCCTGCTGGAACGCAAGCTGCTACCCGAGCGCACTGGTGATGTTGCAGAAAAGTTCAGCCTGGACGAAAAAACCTTTCGCTGGATGATGAACGAAGATGCGATGGCTACTGAAAAACTGGCCGAGGGGATTCGCCTGTTTACGCGTGACCAGGAAAAGCTGGAATCACGCCTGGTGGCCTGAGCATCGCATTGCCACAGATTCATACCTTACCCTCACACCTGATCAACCAGATTGCGGCTGGAGAGGTAGTCGAACGACCTGCTTCAGTGGTAAAAGAGCTAGTTGAAAACAGTCTCGATGCGGGTGCCGGGGCAGTTACCATCGAAGTCGATGCGGGTGGTACGAGGCTGATTCGGGTTATTGATGATGGTTGCGGTATCGATCGTGATCAGTTGGTGAGTGCGCTGTCCCGCCATGCCACGAGCAAGATCAACAGCCTGGCAGATCTGGAAAACATCGCCTCGCTCGGGTTTCGCGGTGAAGCCCTGCCCAGTATTGCATCGGTTTCGCGTTTGACCCTGGTATCCCGCTCTCAGCAGGCCGATAGCGCCTGGAAGCTGCAGGCGAGGGAACGCGCCGATCCGGTGCCCGATGCCTTGCCACAGGGAACCCAGGTCGAAGTACTGGAACTGTTTTACAATGTACCGGCGCGAAAAAAGTTTCTGCGTACCGAGCAAACCGAATACAAGCATATAGAAACACTGTTCAAAAATATGGCGCTGAGCCACCCCGCGGTAGCTTTCAAACTCATCCATAATCAAAAAGTCGTGTACCAACTGCCCTCGGTGCAAAATCCCGCGGAACAGGCTCGTCGGCTCGCAGCCTTGTGTGGCAAATCATTTTCCGAAAGCCTGGTCGAAATTGATATCAACAGCGACCATCTGCGTCTGCAGGGTTGGGTCGCGTTACCGACGTTTAATCGCAGTCAGGCCGACATGCAGTACTTTTTTGTCAACCAACGCATGGTCAGGGATAAGCTCATCAATCATGCGGTGCGCCAGGCCTACCAGGATGTACTGTTTCATGGTCGGCATCCGGCCTATGTCCTGTCGCTGACCATGGATGCGCGAGAACTCGACGTGAACGTACACCCGCAAAAACATGAAGTGCGTTTTCGCAATTCGCGCATGGTGCACGATTTTTTGTTTCGCAGCCTGCACCAGGCGTTAGGCGAAGTGCAACCGGCGCAGCAAATCGAGTCGCCCGGATTTGCGCTCGCCGACGAGGTCACGGCAGCACAACCAGGCCAGCCTGCACTGATCTTCAATCAACAATACCGTGGTGATCGCTCGTCTAACCTGCGCGAACAGATGCAATCCTATGCCGCGTTGTTGCAGCCGGACTCGCAGTCTGACGAGGTTAGTGAAGCGCAGCAGGAGATCCCGCCACTAGGGTTCGCGCTGGCCCAGTTGAAAGGCATATATATTCTCGCTGAGAATAGCGGTGGCCTGATCATTGTCGATATGCATGCGGCCCATGAACGTATCGTATACGAACGCATGAAACAGAATGCACAGCAGGAGGACGTCATCGCGCAACCATTACTGGTGCCGATCGCATTTAACGTGAGCCAGGCTGAAGCGGACCTGGTCGAGGAGAATGTCGAATTTTTCAGTCATCTCGGATTTAAGGTCGAACGTCTGGGGCCGGAACAGATTCGTCTACGCGCAATCCCGGCATTGCTCAAAAATGCTGACAGCGAACAACTATTGCGTGATGTGCTGGCCGATTTGGTCGAACATGGCAGTTCACAACGCATCCAGGAATTTCAAAACGAAATGCTCTCGACCATGGCCTGCCATGCTTCGGTGCGTGCCAATCGCCTGCTTTCACTCAACGAAATGAACGCCTTGCTGCGCGATATCGAGCATACCGAGCGCAGTGGACAATGCAATCACGGCAGGCCAACCTGGAAACAGCTGAGCCTGGATCAACTAGACAAGTTTTTTTTACGCGGACAGTAACATGTCCGCGCCGAAAGTTATTTTGCTTATGGGCGCTACGGCCACCGGCAAAACCGATCTTGCACTGGAAATCAGCCGTCATTTCGACGTCGAAATCGTCAGCGTCGATTCAGCACTGATTTATCAGGGTATGAACATCGGTACCGCCAAACCCGAGCCTGAAATCATGCAGTCGGTGCCGCACCACCTGATCGATATCATCGATCCTGCCGAAGCTTTTTCCGTTTGGGATTTCGTGCAGCAAAGCCGACGCCTGGTAGATGAAATCGGTAAGCGTGGTCGAATCCCTCTGCTGGTGGGAGGCACGATGATGTATTGCCATGCATTTGAGCATGGTCTTAATCGTTTACCGGAGGCAAACGAGGCATTGCGCCAACGCCTGTACCTGGAGGCGCAGCAAACAGGCTGGCAGGCGATGCACGACAAGTTGGCCGAGGTTGATCCGTTAAGTGCGAGTCGCATCAGGCCGACCGATTCCCAACGCATTCAGCGTGCCCTGGAGGTCTATCAAATTGCTGGTGAACCGCTCGCTCGATTACACCAGCAGAAATCGACTGGCTACACCGGCCAGATTGAAAAGATTATTCTTTCGGCAAATGAT
>JBATHL010000090.1:0-2748 GCA_049666745.1 Gammaproteobacteria bacterium | reverse complement strand
CCCTCGCGCTGGTATACGCCCTGCGCATGCTCGGCCTGTTCATGATTCTGCCGGTGTTCAGCCTGCATGCCGATGATTATAGCGGCGCCACCCCCGTGCTGATCGGGCTTGCTATCGGGATTTACGGGCTTACGCAGGGTTTGTTCCAGCTGCCATTCGGGTTTCTGTCTGACCGCTTCGGGCGTAAGGTCGTGATCGTCAGCGGCTTGCTCATATTCTGTGCGGGTAGCATCGTCGCCGCGGAAGCCGAATCGATCACCCAGGTCATCGCCGGACGTGCATTACAGGGCCTCGGCGCGATCGCGGCCGCGGTGATGGCGTTGGCGGCAGATCTCACACGTGAAGAAGTGCGTATCCGCATCATGGCGATTATCGGTATGTCGATCGGGGCCAGCTTCATGATATCGATGGTTATCGGGCCGGTAATCGCAGCCGAGTTTGGTTTGCGTCTGTTGTTCTGGATGACCGCCGGGTTGGCGATACTCGGGATCCTGGTGATTATTTTCGTCACCCCAAAACCTCCCAGGCAGGAGTTTCATCGCGAAACCCAGCTATCGATCCAGGATGTCGGCCGGATTATCGGTGACCTTGAATTACTCAAGCTGGGTTTTGGCGTATTCGTATTGCACCTGGTGCTGGCGGCCACCTTCGTGGTGTTTCCACTCGTGTTGCAGCAAAACCTGATGGTCGAGGAAAGCCTGCACTGGCGCACCTATCTGCCCGTTTTTGCGCTGTCGGTGCTGTTACTGGTACCGATGGTCATCGTTGCCGAAAAAATGCGCAAGGTCCAGCTCGTGTTCCGGGTCGCGGTGGTGATGCTGGTGCTGGCTGAAATTGGTCTCGCCTGGAGCGACTCATACCTGGCCGCTTTCGTGATGCTGGTGCTGTTTTTCGGCGCCTTCAATTTTCTCGAAGCGATATTACCGGCAGCGGTTGCCCGCATTGCGCCGGCCGCGATGAAAGGTACCGCGATGGGGTTGTTTTCCAGCGCGCAGTTTATCGGCGCCTTCGCGGGTGGTTTGCTGGGTGGAGTCCTGCTCGGCAAGGGTGACTATGCGACCACGTTCGCGTGGCTGGCGGGCATTCTGTGCCTCTGGTTTGTGGTTGCGCTAACGATGCAGGCACCCAGGTACCTGGCTTCAAAGATCGTATCGCTCAAGGATCTCGGCGAGGATGAACTCGAACATTTCGTCAAACGTGCGTCCAGTCTTGCGGGCGTGTACGAGGTATCGGTGTATGAAATCGATCGCGTGGCCTACCTCAAGGTAGAAAAAGGCTTCGACGATACCGAACTGCAGGCTTTGCTCAGCCGTTAACTCTACCCGCCAGGTCAGCTCGTTCCTTGTAAAGCTGCCATCCCCGGCCCACCGTGTCCCTAACCACGCACAGCTCCCTGTGTCATCCCACCCACCACTCCATGTACTACTGAGCACTAATCTGCGTCAAACCAGACAACTCTCCCTCATACTGCTCCACATTCTATGTTATACCGCAACCCCATTCGTCATCCCGCTCCCCGGAATGTCGTCCCGAAACCTCATTTGTCATACCGCGACTTGATCGCGGTATCCAGCAGGTGTGGATCGCTGTGAGCCCCCTGGATCCCGCGATCAAGTCGCGGGATGACAATTCGGGTGAGGCAAGGATGACAATTCTGGCGAGGTGAGGACTGACAATTCTGGTGAGGTGAGGGATGATGATTCTGATAAGGCGAGGGTTGACCTGTCGTGAGGTGTGGAATGACATGCATATAGAACCACCAAATTACTAGAGTAGAGATGCTCGGGATGACAGTTGGCGCTATCGTCGAAATGCAAAATAAAAATTTAAGTTGCATTTAAAAACTGGAAGCGTATGATTCTGTCTTACAGACCTACGGTCTGTAAGGGAAGCTTGAATGATTCAGGCTAAGGAAAATGTTCAATCGGAACTGAATAGTTACAAGGAGTAACCATGAAAACCATCACAACACTAGCAGCGCTCGCTGCACTTGCAATCTCATCTGTCACTGCGGCCGCCCCGGTCAATATCAACACTGCTGACGCGGCGGAAATCGCCGACGCGTTGAACGGTGTCGGTTTGAGCAAGGCGCAGGCAATCGTCGATTATCGTGAGGCTTATGGCTTGTTCAGCCAGGCCAATGAAATCGTGTTTGTACGCGGTATAGGAGAATCGACTTACGAAAACAACAAGAGCGATATTCTTGTTAAGTAATTAGTCACCAGGGATGAACGTTCGGCAGGGACGCCGACTCTGAAATTCCAGATCAACCCGATACAAGGAGCAAGTTATGGGCAGGGGAATCAACAAGGCCGTCATCGTCGGCACGCTGGGCAAAGACCCGGAGATCAGGTACGCGGAGAATGGCAACGCGGTAGTTAATATCAGTGTTGCTACCAATGAATCGTGGAAGGATCGTCAAACCGGTGAAGCGCAGGAGCGTACCGAGTGGCATCGTATCGTTATGTTCGGCAAGCTCGGTGAAATCGCGTCGCAATATCTGAAGAAAGGCTCGCAGGCCTACTTCGAAGGCAAGATCAAAACCAGCAAGTGGCAAGACGATAATGGTAACGATCGTTACAGTACCCAGATCGTCGCCAATCAAATGGAGATGCTGGGACGACGAGCCGATGCGGAACATGCAGGTTAAAGCAAAATCCAACTCGCATAATAAGGTGGGTCCAAGTAAAATACCCGATTCCGCATTGGACCCATCATATTATTACCGGAGCGTGGCATGGCCAGAGG
>JBATHL010000089.1:0-4004 GCA_049666745.1 Gammaproteobacteria bacterium | reverse complement strand
GCATTATAGCGGACCTTGACGAAACCGATTTACTGCCTCGGCTTAAACAATGAAACCTGTCATCGAGACAGGTAACGGCCCGATACTGCTCGCCCAACCACATGGTGGCCTCGAGATTCCTGATTCGATACTTGCACGCCTCAATCAACACGGTCATGCGCGCGCTGACACCGACTGGCATATCAGCCGTCTCTACGCAGGCCTGGTTGCTGATGTCACCATCGTCAGCACGCCGGTGCATCGCTATGTCATTGATGCCAACCGCGACCCTGCCGATCAATCCTTATACCCGGGACAAAATACTACCAGCCTGTGCCCGACCACGACCTTCGATGGTGATGAAATTTATCACCACGGGCAGGCACCCTCAGTCGATGAAATCAACGAACGCCAGCAGCTTTACCACCAGCCCTACCACGATGCGCTGCGCGAGCAACTCGAACGTATTCATCAGTTACACGGATATGCGATTCTCTACGATTGCCATTCAATACGCTCACTCGTACCCTATTTATTCGACGGCAGGCTTCCCGATTTCAATATCGGCACGAATAGCGGGAGTAGTTGTTGCCCGGAAATCGAATCTGCGGTACAGGGCATCTGCGCCGGGGCCGGAGACTATAGCACGGTAAGCAATGGTCGTTTCAAGGGGGGTTGGACCACACGCCACTATGGCGAACCCGGGCGTGGTTTCCACGCTATCCAGATGGAGCTGGCGCAGTCCAGTTACATGCTTGAGCGGGACCCGTGGAGCTACGCTGACGACAAGGCTGCCAAACTTCGTGTTATTCTTGCCGAAATCCTGCAAACCCTGTCTACCGTCCTGACCTGAACCTTTAACATAAATGCTGCAGATCATTACAGACCCGATCGGTAAGGGAAAAGAGCGAGCATGCTTCGTGCACCCTGACGATCCGCAAAAGGCGATCAAGATCTCTCTCGGCGACATTGACCAACAGTCACGGCGGGAAATAAAGTTTTATCGACGGCTGCAAAAACGCGATGGCGTTAACGATCCGCATGTCCCCCGTTTTTACGGTCTTTGCGATACCAGTCTGGGACAGGGCATCGTGGTCGACCTGATTCGTGACCAGGACGGGGAAATTTCGCGGCCGCTGAACTGGTATCTGGCCGAGGGCTATCCAATCGAGGACTTCGAGCCCTACCTCGACGAGTTGAAAAAATCATTCCTGCAGAATCTGATTATTTTTAATCACGACATGACGGTTGGCAACCTGTTGTTCCAGAAAGTCTCAGATACCACGGCACGCCTGGTTGCGATCGACGGTCTGGGGGATGTCGTCATAGTTGACTGGCTAGACGTTTTCCCGTCGCTCGTGCGGCGGAAAATATTACGCCGATGGGCGCGGTTCATTGCCCGTGTGTACCACACAAGCGAAGTACGTCTGCAGCGCGAAGCGCTGGCACGAGATCCGCAGCGCGTTACCAGGTCCCTGAAACCTGACTACTAGTAAATGTCAGGCATATGAACCGGGCTGTTTTAATGGCCGCTCTCGCAGGGCTCGCACTGCTATCTACGATCGCCAACAGTCTCTATACTGCTGTCTCCGATGACGCGTCACGCGAAGCCGCAGTCATAATCTTCGTGGTGACCGCGTCAGGGCTCAGCCTGTTTGGCATCGGCACAGCGTTTCGGGGACTGGTAGCGGGAGGCGTCGCCAATCTTGTATTCAGCAGAAAAACAGCAATCAAATGAAACCTCTTTTCCATCCAAGCCTGTATGAGTTTGACCAACCGCAGCCCTCCTACTGGGAAGCAACTGCGGGTACAAACGGCCTGCTCAGTGAGCCACTCAAGGGAACAGAAAGTTGTGACGTTGCGATTATCGGTGGTGGCTATACCGGGCTTTCCGCCGCACTGCACCTGGCGCGCGATTTCAGCATCGATATTTGCCTGCTCGAAGCCGGGCATATCGGTTGGGGCGCATCGGGGCGCAACGGCGGTTTTTGCACGATGGGCGCGACCAAAGTTTCGCTGAAGTCTCAACTGGCCAAATTCGGTGTCGAACAAACCCGCTACTTCTATCAAAGCCAGGCCGAAGCAGTGAACCTGGTACGTGCCCTCGGGACGGATGAAAACATAGACTACCTGCCACAGGGTGACTGCGAGTATATCGTTGCCGATAGCGATGCGCACTTTGCCGGGTTGAAGAAAACGGCTGAACTCGAAAGCACGCTGCTCGGTCTTGACGTTAGC
Organism: Gammaproteobacteria bacterium; assembly: GCA_049666745.1. Lineage (GTDB taxonomy): Bacteria > Pseudomonadota > Gammaproteobacteria. Next base: position 1,787 of record JBATHL010000089.1, on the reverse strand, counting down.
ATCCACAGCCAGGATGAGTTTCGCGAAATCGGTTACGACTCCCCGCATCAACATGGCGCCACTGCGCTGCGACCTTCTTTCGCACTCCATCCCCTGCGCTATGCGCAGGGACTGGCGGCCGCCGCGCAACGACGCGGTGCGAGAATACACCCTCACAGCGAAGTTTTACGCTGGCAGAAACAGGCAGATGGTAGTCACCTGCTCGAAACCGCCGCGGGGAGCCTGATCGCGAAGCAGGTTATCCTCACCGGCAACGGCTTCATGCCTGAACATTTGCATCGCGGCGTGCAGGGCCGACCCTTGCCACTGCAAAGCGCCATCGTGGTTACACGCCCCATGAGTGACAATGAGTTACAACAAAAAGGCTGGCATACCGAAAACCCGGTGATTAATTCGAGCCACATGTTTTTTTACTACCGCTTGCTGAGCAACAAACGTTTCATGCTCGGCGGTCGTGCTAATCACATCGGCGACCCGGAAGGGGCGGAACAAACGTTCGCCGAACTAAAGCAGTCGATTGTCCGGATGTGGCCTCAATTTGTCGATCTCGAGTACACCCATCAATGGCGCGGCCTGGTGTGCTTTGCGCTCAACCTGCGGCCATCAATCGGCCGAATGCCCGAGGACAAATCGGTTTACTTCGCCTACGGCTATCACGGTAATGGCGTTAACAGCGCTACCTGGAGTGGTCGTGAACTAGCCAGATGGCTAGCCGGAAAAGACTCGGGCAACAGCCTGTTGCCGAAGCACTTGCCGGCGATCATGCAAGGGCGGCCACCAAAATTCCCACTCGCTTTCTTACGTCGACAGTATTTACGAGCTGGCTTGAGCGTCTACAAATTGCGCGATTACTTCGATTTCTAACTGACGGCCAGGATGGATTTTTTCGACATTAACTTATCCGGCGAACCGGGCATGGCGATCATCGCCCTGGTTGCCTTTGGCGGTGGGCTGGTGCGCGGTTTCACCGGGTTTGGCGGCCCGGCCTTTATCCTCGCCATCCTGACTTTGTTCTTTACTCCGTATAGCGTCGTCGCCAAGATCCTGGTAGTCGATTTCATCGCCAGCGTCTACCTGTTCAAAGCGGTTTACCGTCAAATCGACTGGCGCGCTACCGCAAGCATGGTAATTCCAACCCTCATATTCATGCCCCTCGGCCACTGGCTGTTGATCGAGCTGGACCCGCTGTGGATGAAGCGTGTGATGGCGCTGATTATTTCAGCTGCCTGCGCGATGATGCTGATTGGATATCGCTACAAACATCCAATGACCACTACGTGGCTGGTTTTTCTCGGCAGCATCGCCGGCGCTATTTTTGGTGGTACTTATATCGCCCTTGTCGCCGTGGTTTTTATTCTGCTTGGTCCCTACGATAAGCATGCAGGACGCACGCTGATTATCGCCTGGTCGCTGTTTGCTGTGTTGGGTTTTGCGCTGATTTCTGCGCTCAGTGGAACCACCGGCGTGGATGACGTGATCGCTGCGGCACCGGGTGCCGTAACTTATCTGCTCGGCACCTGGATCGGCTCGCACGGCTTTCGCAAATCGAGCGAAAAGCTGTTCCGCCGCGCCGCCATCGTCACGCTGCTGGCGTTATCGATTATTAACCTGGTGAGTTAAAAAAACAGACCCCCATAAACTTAAGACCAGCAGCCGAGTTCGACCCACAACTGACCCTCAAGATGAATAATAATAATTAGTTCTAGAACCTGTCATCCCGCGGCTTGACCGCGGGATCCAGAAATATTGAACTGGATTCCGGCTTTCGCCGGAATGACAGGAACTGG
>JBATHL010000088.1:0-2114 GCA_049666745.1 Gammaproteobacteria bacterium | reverse complement strand
CAAGAGGGCAAAGTAATGAGCAAAAGTGACGATAACAAGCCAATAACCGCGAAGAAATTCATGCAGTATTTTCGCAGCTATGAGAAAGGTTCGATCTCGCGCCGACATTTCCTGGGCGTAACAGGACTGGGTACCGCAATGACCGTGATGGGGACAGCCGTGCCCTCGCTATGGTCGGGCAAAGCCCAGGCCTTTGGCGATCTGGGTGATCGACTGGTGTTCTCTACCTGGCCGAACTACCAGAATCAGGTCAACCTGGATGAATTTTCAGCAATGACGGGCGTAAATATTCAGGTTAACGCGTTTGGATCGAATGAAGAAATGCTGGCAAAACTGCAGGCAGGTGGCGCCGGTTGGGATGTTTTTGTGCTGACCAACTACACCATCTCGAATTATGTCGAGCTGGACCTGATCCAGGAACTGGATCTGTCGCGGATACCGAATTACGACCCGGACGCCAACAATCCGAAATTCGCGGACCCGGCCATGGTTAATGGCAAGATTTACTGCGTACCGAAAAACTGGGGCACGACCGGGTTTATCGTCAACACCAAGAAGATCAAGAGCGGGCCGAAATCCTGGAAGGACTTCTTTGACGTCACCATGGGCAAAGGCTCCGGGCATACCATCCTGCATGACTACCAGTTAACCACCATTGGTGGCGCTTTATGCGCCCTCGGGTATTCATTCAATTCCATCGACGCCAAGGAACTGGGCGAGGCTGAAGCATTGCTGATCAAGTCCAAACCGCATCTGTTTGCCATCACCTCTGATTATCAGCCGGGTATGCGCAGCACCGACGCATGGATGTCGATCTGCTGGAATGGGGACGGCACCCAGCTCAAAAACGATATGCCGGAAATGGATTATGTCATCGCGACCGACGGCGGCGAGATCTGGTCCGACTTCTACGCCATTCCCAAGGACGCGCCGCACCTGGATGCCGCCTATGCGTTTATCAATTTCATGCAGGATCCCTATGTCCAGGCTCGTGATGCGGCGGTGCATGGTTACGCACCAACCGATTCGCGCGCGATTGCGTTGCAGCCTGACTCACTGGGTAGCGATCCAATTCTGCATCCGGCGGAAAACCTGATGAATGGTCTCGAGTTTGGCGCGGCACAGACGCTGACCGACCCGATCCGGGCCGAGGTGATGGCGCGCTTCAAGTCCGCCTGATGCCGATAGGCATCTGACCGATGGATGACGATGAGACTAGATAACCAACCGAACCGCTGGTTGACGGCCGCTTTGTTAGCGCCGACTTCGATGTGGTTTCTGGTCATGCTGATCTTCCCTCTCATCGTCATCCTGGTGTTCAGTTTCGGTGAACGCGCGGCGGTAGGCGGTTACGCCCCTGGTTTCACGCTTGAACATTATGCCAATCTGCCGTCCCGCCTGAAGGCCTTCCAGAACACGATTATTATTGCTCCGGCAGGCACGCTGTTGAGCCTGCTGGTAGCCTACCCGCTTGCCTACTACCTGGCCTTGCGCGTGAGCCGGCGCTACAAACTCATTTTGCTTATCCTGGTGATCGTTCCGTTCTGGACCAGCCTGCTGGTACGCACCTATGCCTGGATTTTCATTCTTGGCGGCCGCGGCATCCCGACCTTGCTCGAATTCATCGGCTTCGAGGGGGTTCGACTGATCAACACACCGGGGGCCGTACTGGTTGGCATCGTCTATGGCTACTTGCCGTTGATGGTGTTTCCAATTTTTGTATCGCTGGAAAAACTCGACAAGACCTTGCTGGAAGCCTCCAGCGATCTCGGTAGTTCCCCGTTTAAAACCTTCATGCAAGTCACGCTGCCGCTATCGATGCCGGGCATAGCAACGGGGTGCATGCTGGTGTTTATCCTGCTGATGGGAGAATTCCTGATCCCGGCCTTTCTCGGCGGTGGGAAGGTCTTCTTTATCGGTAACGCGCTGGTGGATTTGTTCCTGCAATCACGCAACTGGCCTTTCGGTGCGGCTGTTTCTGTCACCCTGGTCGTGATCATGCTGATTACCGTCAGCCTGTATATGCGCATGGTCATGCGCAGCAAGACCGGACGTGACGAGTCCCTGATGTAAAGGGATTAGAAATCATGCGCATTTACGCCATCGCCGTGTTC
>JBATHL010000087.1:0-1889 GCA_049666745.1 Gammaproteobacteria bacterium | reverse complement strand
CCAGGAGCTCTGCGGCAAACGTTTGCGATACGTAGCCGTCCGCCAGGTACGACCTCAGTACGCCGCGCATCAACTCCAGCTCGTCGAGTTGATCGAGTCCTGGCAACTCGCCGTTTGCGACGTTTTCTGCAGGGCCTCGAGCCAGTGAATGATGCAGGCGCGATCTCTGCACCGTGAAGTAGCCGAACGGCCTTTCTCGCAAAAATCTGCACGCCTGATATTGCCCGGGCAGTTCACGGGGCATGCTCCGGCATTCCAGCCCTATCTCCGCGGGTAGCCAGTTCTTGCCGAGAAACAGTTGTACCAGGCTGACAAATACGCTGATCTGGTAAGCCTGCGCAACCGTATACCCGGGAACACCCCGCATAGAGGGGGTTCGGGTGAACAGCACAATTTCGTCCTTGCGCTGTCTTATGCCCATATCGATGTCGGACGTCTCGGAGCTGACCAACCGTACAAGGCTCTGAAGTGCCACGAGCAGAGAAGGCGCCGCTTCCAGCTTTTTCCTCAGCGATGTTGAAAGTTGCAGATCGCCCACACTTTCACCGACCCACCACCCCAGCGATGATTCTTCTTTGCGCGCTGCCTTATCCAGCAATGCATAGTGGTTCGGTAGAGGTATCAGATAATCCGGGTCCTCGCAGAGCCTCGGCAATTTGGCGCTTTCCAGGTAACGATCAACCGGCGCGCCGAGCTTTCCGAGCACGCGGGTGAATGCCATGGAATGTGAAAAGCGTACCACCGGTACGCCCAGCAGGTTTGAGGTCTTGGCCATAGTCACGTTCCTGGGTTCGGAAGAATCTCTCGGTGCAACTCACCAGGTAGCCACTCCGGGCGCCTGACGCAGCTCAAGTATAGCTCACAGATGGCCGAAATAGACAAAACCGGACTTTTCGAAGCATGTACCCTGAAAACGATTTTTCCGCCACTCGCTAGCAGTGTGGCAATAGAAAACTCGTCACGGAATTAAGGAAGTTTCGTCAAATCTAAAAGCGTTTGGAGACAAATGGCCATCTAACACTGAATAAAGGAAGCCAATAATGCAAAAATTTGTAAGAGCGACATTTTTAATGGCGCTTGCGCTAATCACGACAAGCGCGGCGGCAGACGAGATGCCAACATGTATCTCGGACTGGGTTGCGGAAGGTAGCTACACCGAGTTCAATGGGCACAAGGTGTTTGTTCACGCATCGGGCGAGGTTAGCAACGAGGGTGTGCTGATCGTGCACGGCTACCCCGGGTCGTCTTGGGACTTTTCCGGTGTTGTCGGACCCGTCGCCGAGGAAACGCGGGTCGTGGTACCGGACATGATAGGATTCGGGCACAGCGACACGCCTTTAACCGGCACTTTCAAGGATAACTTCTCGCTCATGAAGCAGGCCGACCTGTACGAGCACGTTGCTCAAGCAGAGGGTCTCGAAACCGTTGTCCTTGTGGCCCATGACATGGGTCAGACAGTCGGGCTGGAGCTCATGACCCGTCAGGAAGAAGGAACGCTGCCGTTTCGGATCAAGCACGCGATCCTTCTGAACGGTTCGACAGTGGTTGATCTTGTCGAATTAACACCAGGCCAGAAGAAATCTCTGAAACTGCCGGATGAGGCGCTCAAAGAGGCTGCTCCGAAAGATGACTGGATCGAAGATATCAAACCAAGTTACGGCCCGACAATGCAAGCCAACGCGGCGGCTCTTGAGGAAGCGGTCGAATGTCAGGTCGCGCAGATCTATGCTAATGACGGCGCCTTGGTAATGAGCAATATCGTGCGCTACCTGCTTGAGCGGAAGGAGTTCTACAATCGCTGGGTGGGAACATTCTCGGGCTTCCACAGCGCGCCGATGTCCGTCTATTGGGGCGTTGATGATCCGGTTGCCATCGTGACGATGGCAGAC
>JBATHL010000086.1:0-3410 GCA_049666745.1 Gammaproteobacteria bacterium | reverse complement strand
GGCATGTGGTATGTGACAGTGGCCCGTACCGGTTTGTGCGGCATCCGGGTTATGCCGGAAATATTCTTGCACTGTTCGGTATTGTTCTTGCTCTGGGCTCGGTATGGACACTGATTCCTGCGGCGGTAGCATCAATCATCGCGGTGATTAGAACCGTACTTGAAGACCAGACTTTACAGGAAGAGTTACTGGGCTATCGAGACTATGCACGACGCGTGCGCTATCGGTTGATTCCTGGGATATACTGAGAGATCTGAGTGGTGGATGTCCCAGATCAGAGATTGAGGTCCAACCGAGAGAGTTGCGCGCCGCCTAACAAGGGCGTTCAAGTGGACCCAATGCCGCGTCGGTGCGCTCCTTGCATTGGTCCACTTACCGCCAACGTTGACGAATGACTGAGATGGGTTGCGATTTCAATTGATCGACGCAACACCTAATCTCTAAATATAGAGTGGAGGATGTTGTAAATGAAGCAGAGACCGAGAAGATATTTTACCGATTCCCATTTATCCTCGTAATTCTAGGACAAATAGCCAGGCACCCGGTAAATAGGCGTACTATCTCCTGACAATAGCCATGATCAGCCCCTTGCTGCGTTCTATGCTAGCATCTCAAAAAACTTAACCGAGGTAGTTTCCGTGGCCTGGCAAAACAACGTATTGCGCGTGAACCTGACGACCGGTGGCTGCAACAGCGAAGCGCTGAATCAGGACTGGGCGCAGGCTTATCTTGGACAGCGTGGTCTCGGCAGCAAGTACCTGGTCGAGGAAGTCGACGCCGGGATCGATCCCCTGTCACCCGAGAACAAGTTGATCATCGCCACCGGCCCGCTGACCGCGACCACGGCGCCCACCGGGGGACGTTCCTCGGCGGTCACCAAGGGCGCGTTAACCGGCGCCATCGCGGCCTCCAATACCGGCGGTATGTTCGGCGCCGAGCTGAAGATGGCAGGTTACGATTTGCTGATTATCGAAGGTCGCGCCGAGCAACCGGTCTACCTGTGGATTCGCGACGATCACGCTGAAATCAGGCCCGCAGACAGGCTGTGGGGTCGGTCTGTTTGGGAAACTGAACCCTGGTTACGCCGAGAGTTGCAGGAACCGCAGGCCAAAATTGCCAGCATCGGTCGCGCCGGCGAAGTGGGCGTCAAGTTCGCCTGCATCGTTAACGACATGGATCGTGCCTACGGTCGCTCCGGCGTCGGCGCGGTAATGGGGTCCAAGCAGTTGAAAGCCATCGCGGTGCGCGGTACCCGTGGCGTCCGGGTCGCTGATCCACAGGCGTTTCGCGAGGCCGTATCCAGGACCATGGCGGTTTTGCAACCCAGCCCTGTGCGTCAACGCTTCACCAGCCGTGGCACGCACAACATGATGGACGTGACCAACCAGTTCGGTTCGTTACCCACGCGCAATGGCCGTGACGTGCAGTTCGAAGGGGTCGAATCGATTAATGCCGACGCGGTGCGAGTGCCGCGCCGCAGCGATGGCAAACCCAGCCTGCAGGGCAACAAAGCCTGTTTTGCCTGCACCATAGGTTGTGGTCGTGTGGCCACCATCGATCCGACCTCGCCGCTGGTCAATGGTGACGACCCGCAAGGTGGTGACCGTGGCCGCTATAAACCCCCTTCGGGCGGGCTCGAGTACGAAACCGCTTTTGCCTTCGGCCCGATGTGCGGCATCGACGATCTCGACGCCATCAACTACGTCAATTTCCTGTGTAATGAGCAAAGCATGGATCCGATTTCGCTGGGCGTCTCTATCGCTGCTGCCATGGAACTGTTCGAAGAAGGCGCTATTACATTGACCGATACTGAAGGGCTGGAGTTAACCTTCGGCAACGCCGAGGCGCTCGTTCGCGCTGCCGAGCTGACCGCATTCGGTGAAGGCATTGGCGCCGATATCGGGCTCGGTGCGGCACGCTTGTGTGCGAAGTATGGCCGACCGGAATTGTCGATGACCGTCAAGGGGCAGGAGTTTCCGGGCTACGATCCTCGTGCCCTCAAGGGTATGGCGCTGGCCTATGCAACTTCGAATCGCGGTTGCTGCCATATGCGCGCGCGCCCGCTGCTGCACGATTTTGCCAACGTCACCACCGAGGGCAAGGCCGAGCTGGTGAAATCCACCCAGGATCTGGCCGGCGCAATTGACAGTTCCGGTATCTGCATGTTCACCAACGTCATGTTTCCACCAGAGCACCTGGCACATATGCTCGACGCTGCCTGCGAGGGTGACTGGGATCTCGAGCGTATGCAGGTTGTCGGTGAGCGTATCTGGAATCTCGAACGCCAGTTCAACCTGGCCGCAGGCTTCACCCGCGCCGACGATTGCCTGCCCGAGCGCACTACGACTGAACCCGCTGTCGGTGGGGCGGCCGACGGCCAGGTGGCGGATATATCGCAAATGCTTGCAGAGTATTATTCGCTGCGGGGCTGGGATCAGGAAGGCGTACCGCTGGATGAAACCCTGGCGCGCCTCGAGTTGTAGGAAACAGTATGGCAATCGAGATCAGGCTGATCGGGTTCGGGGACGACCAACCCCCGCGATTCAACGGCAAAAACCGACTGCAAATCGAGGTGGAAACACCGACTTCGGTGCGTGTACTATTAAAATCTGTTGGCATCGAGGATGCCACCGGACTCATTTTAATGGATACCGACACTGTGATCCCGCTCGAGAAATGGGACGAGTCCAGCATCACGGACCAAACAACCCTGACTATTCTGTCTGCCTTTGAAGGGGGTTGATTGTTAATTACCGGCGTTAGCGTGGGAAGAATCCTCGGCAAGCGCGAACCAGGGCATGAAACCCCGACGGGGAAATCTGGAGACAGAATACCTATTTACGGCTATTAAATAAGCCATGCGCAGACTTCTCATGATTCCCGGCCTGCTATTCGGGTTGTTTTTTGCGGGCGGCGGCTTTTTTATGCTGTCGGAAACCGCGTTACCGATGTGGCAAAACTGGCAGGAGATGCAGAATTGGCAGCCCACCGATGCCCAGCTGCTTTCGTTCTCCGCCGCGGAAAACGAGACCCGCGTGCACTACCGTTACGATATCGGTGGTGTCAGTTACCGTGGTAAGCGGGCGGGAGTCACTGAATTTACAGACAACATTGGCTCCTGGCACCGGGATATGCAAGCGTTTCTCGGCCGGGTAAAACGCAGCGGCGACACGATGCGGATCTGGGTTAATCCGTTTAATGCTGCGGAAGCCGTCATCGACCGCGATATGCGCTGGGGTTTGTTCGCATTGGTCAGCGGTTTTTGCGCGTTTTTCATTATCATCGGCCTCGCGGTGATCTACGCCAGTATTCGAAGTTCGAACAAAATTCTGGCACGCCGACGGCCGTCTTTATGGGACCTGCGCAAGCGCTGGCAGCAGGCGCAAGCGGACGGGTCCACCAACCTGGGG
>JBATHL010000085.1:0-3646 GCA_049666745.1 Gammaproteobacteria bacterium | reverse complement strand
AAGGTGCACATGCCGAGAAAGAAAGATAACGCCAGGTTATCCAGGAAAACCGAACGCAGCAGTAATTCGAACAGCGCGTTCATTTCGCCTCCTGCCGGGGCGGACGTAACGTGAATTCGGCTTCTTCTACCTGTTGCGGGCGCTTGCGGCGGATATACCAGATGATGCCGCCGATAATGAAAAATGCGCTCGGCGGCAACAGCATCAGGTGCAGCGGCTCGAAGCCACCACCCTGGCTCACGGGCAGCAGGATTTGCACATTGAGCAAACTGCCCTTGCCGAAGAACTCGCGTATGGCGCCGACGATAATCAGAATCATCGAGTAGCCAAGACCGTTACCGATACCATCCAGCGCGCTCGCCACCACGCCGTTGTGCATCGCATAACCCTCGGCACGCCCGAGCACGATACAGTTGGTGATGATCAAACCCACGAAGACGGACAACCGCTTGCTCAGTTCGTAAGCAAAGGCCTGCAGGATCTGGTCAACTACTATGACGAGGGTAGCAATGATCGTAATCTGCACGATGATACGCACCGAGCGTGGCAACTGCCGACGTATCAGGCTTACCGCCGCACTGCCACAGGCGAGTACGCAAACCACCACCACGCTCATCAGCAACGCGGTGTCCAGCGAGGTGGTGATCGCGAGCGCCGAACAGATGCCGAGAATCTGCAGGGTCAGCGGGTTTTCGTCGATCAGCGGACGGGTCAGAATACGCCATTTACTATCCTGCATCGGCCTGCTCCTCGCGAATGCGCTGTAAATAAGGCGCGAAACCAAACTCGTCGAGCCAGAAACGCATCATGCCGTCGACCCCCTGGGCAGTGCGGGTAGCCCCGGAAATACCATCGACCTTGAATGCGGAATAATCATCGGCGCCGGCATGCAGGCGCACACCGATGCGCAGCACACCCTCTTCGTCATAGGCTGACAGGTCGCGCCACTGCGCCTCCCAATCGGGTTCATCGATGCGCGCACCGACGCCGGGGGTTTCCCCGTGCTGGTAAAACTTGAGCGCGCGCACGGTGCGGGTATCACCGTCGAGCACTAACCAGGCGCGCAGCGTCGACTGGTATCCGCGTCCGTAAACCGGCAGGATGATCAACTCGATGCGATCAGCCGGGTCGCGCACCAGGTAAACCCGCGCGTGCCGTGCGCGGCGCTTGATCCCGGCAACATCGAGATCGGCGGGAATGGCGTCACTGCTGCCGGGCTTGCCAGCCGCTGCTTCGGCATCGAAAGTGGCGACATCGATGCTGTCGTCATATTTCCCAGTACCCAGTTCGACGATGCGGGAATCGAGACCTTCGATGGACAGGTTGCGTCCGATGTCGGACAGGGCGACGAGCACCAGCTCAAGCTGGGCGATACGTTCCGCCTCCACATTGGCTTTCTGCAGCGGGCGCAACCCTACCGCGACCGCGGAAACCAGCACTGCGCAGACAAAGGCAACTATGAGCGCCACGCCAAGGGCGCGGCGGGTACTGTCAGTTGCGACCGTTTCAGACATGTCGACGCGACCGTTGGCGAATATTAAATGCGATTACCGCGTGATCGATAAGCGGCGCCAGTATTGATGCCAGTAACATCGCCGGTATCACCGCATCGGGATGGGTCGAGTTGACGACCCTGATCAGCACGACCAGCGCACCGATCAACAGGCCCTGAATCCAGCGCCCGGGATTGGTACAGCAGGAAGCAACCGGATCGCAGGCCAGGAATACCGCGCCAAACAGGAAGCTGCCGAGCAGCAGATGCCAGTGGACAGGCATCATGCCGGCGCCAGGTTCTGCAGCCGACAGGTTAAACAAGGTAACAAATACTGCCAGCCCGATAATCTGCGCGGCGAGCAGACGCCAGGAAATAATACGGGTCACCAGCAGCAATGCCGCGCCGAGCAGCACCGCGAGTACCGAGGTGGTTCCCATAAGCCCGGACGTGCTGCCGAGAAAGGCCGACCACGGGGTTATATCAGCAGCAGCCAGCGCCGCTTCGCCACCGCGGTGATACAGTGCAATCGCTTCACTACCACCATAGCCAGTAAGCCCATGCCATAGCGGGTGCTGTCCCGCGCTACCGGGATAACTGACCTGCACGATAGCGATGCCGAGTAACGCGGGGCTGAGGAACGTCTTGCCTTCGCCACCGAAAATTGCCTTGCCGAACAGGATGGCAAAAGACATGCCAAATACAACGTGACTAAAGCCTGCGGCGCCCGGCAGCAGCAGCGTAAACAGCAGTGCGATGAGAATGAAACCGGGTTCGAAGGGCCGCTGCCGCTTTTCGGCAATGATGCGCTCCCAGATACCACCGGTTATCAACGCCACCACCAGTATCGGCAGCAGGTGCGCAAGACCCGCCGTGAGCATGTCGTATACACCTGGATCCTGGTAACTGGCGCCAAGTCCACTCGCAATGCGGCTGCGGATATCGTCGCTTTCGAGCGCAGGATCATTTGCCAGTACACGTAAGTACTGATACCCGGTATTGAACAATGCCGCGATAGTAACCGGCACCAACGCCATCAGTTGCAACTTCAGGATTTGATGCCTCGAAGAAACACGCTTGAAACTGATAGCCATCAGCGCAGGGCTTCCAGTTGGTCGAGAACATTGCGCAGCAACAACCCGTAGTCACAACCTGACTGACAGGCCCGGCTGAGAGGTGCCACGTCCTCTTCCACCAGTTCCAGCGCGCCGAGCTCGCGCGCGCGTTCGGCATCACCTAACTGCAGCGCACGCATCAGCGGCACCGGGTAAATTCCGGGCGGCGACAGGGCTTCCACACTCTCGCCGGGAATCAAAACGCCGCTTCCTGCCGCGGTATCTGACGACGCCAGTTCGGCCGCGACGCGTTGCGCGGTGATCTGCCGTTGCCCCGCCGCGAGAAAGTCTTCACCCTCGGCGAGCTCGCGGCCATATATTTCCGAGCCCGCCAAGATTGCGACTGGCCCGTCATCCAGCTCGCCAGCGAGCAATTCACTAATCGCCGCACCCGGATATACACGCAGGCGGCGGGGATTTTTAACCGCGCTCCCGCCGATCGAGACGACACGCTCCAACCAGGGAGAGCCATGCAGTAACAGATGTCCAAGCGCAATCGCATCCTGGTAGCCGATATGCCAGACTTCGCCGCCAGCAAATCCGATCGGGCATAACGCGTTGATGTGGACCCCGGGTAAGCTTGCGGAATGGCCGCCACTGAACGGCACGCAACGAACCTGGCTGGAATCTGCGAGGCCGAGTGGTTGTTCAGGCGCGTGACATACATACAGCGGGGCACCGCTGATGCCTGCCAGCACATCGACCGCGGCGCGAAATTCCTCGATGAAGGTTTCGATGACTGGCTGTGGTTCCGGCGCCTGCGGTTCGGCATCTAGTGCAGTCAAAAATATTGCGGCTGGATCAGCCTCGGGATGGGGAATATTGCCGAATGGCCTGGTACGCAAGCTGCTCCAGGCGCCCGACTCCAGGAGGAAGTCACGCATTGAAGCCCTGTCCGGGGTCGTCGGTGGTTCATAGCGAATAGCCCCGGCCGATTCATCGACATCGATCTGCAGCGAGATCAGCTTGCGGCGCGCGCCGCGTTCAATTTTGGCAATTCTGCCTGAAACCGGTGCAGTAAAACGGACTGCTGGACGGC
>JBATHL010000084.1:0-3878 GCA_049666745.1 Gammaproteobacteria bacterium | reverse complement strand
TCCCTACTCGGCAGGGTTGGTTGTTTCTGGCCGTCATTCTGGATCTCTACTCGCGTCAGGTGATTGGTTGGGCGATGAGTAACCGTAATGATCGCCAGCTGGTCTCTGATGCATTGACCATGGCGATTTGGCGCCGCGGTCAAGTTAAGGACGTGATCGTACATTCCGATCGCGGCGCGACCTACGCATCTGGCGAGTACCAGAAGCTGCTGAAGCGACATCGCCTGGTCTGCAGCATGAGCCGAAAGGGCGAGTGCCTGGATAATGCAGTTGCCGAGAGCTTCTTCAGTTCGTTGAAAACAGAGTTGGTTGATCACGAGGACTACCACACGAAACAGGAAGCCAAACAAAGCCTGTTTGAGTACATCGAGGTGTTCTACAATCGCCGACGACGGCATTCCTATCTGGGCTATATCAGTCCGGTGGAATATGAGCGGCGAAATGCCCCTCAATAATCATGTCCGTTTTATTGGGGGAACCTCAGGTCTTTGATTTATGATATTCATCACCAAAGAATTCAAAATCAAAGACTTGACCCTGTTGCCTACTGTCCTCCGAATTGCCTACAGGTAAATAAAATAATACAGCAGCACCAGAATAAGACCGGTGCCGAGATTCACCAGGAAACCGTTCTTGATCATTTGACGCACGTTGACCACGCCAGTGGAATAGGCAATCGCACTGGGCGGTGTGCCCACCGGCATCATAAAATCGAGCGACACGCCGATCGCGATTAGCATCGCCATCGATTTCAGGTCGAGCCCAAGGTCGTCGGCCAGCGGCAGCATCAGCGGAATCAGGATCGCCGCCGAGGCGGTATTGCTGGCCACCATGGTCACGCCGATACCGAAAAAAACCAGCATTAGCAGCACTGCGAACAGTGGAATTCCGGTAATCGAGTCCTGTACCAGGCCGGCCAGCCAGCTGTCTATGCCCACCTCGTTGACCGCGCTGCCCAGGCTCAGGCCGCCACCGAACAACAGCAACGTGGGCCAGGAAATTTTTGCCAGATCGCCAGCCTCGAGCAACCTCAGGGTGAACAAGCCGATGACCGGCACCAGCGCCACCGTCGCGGCGGACAGGCCGGTAAACTTGGTGGTCAACCAGCCCGTCACGGTGATCAGGAAAATGATAAAAATCAACTTTTGCGATCGGTCAAGTTTGCGCTCGTGGTAGCTAAAGCGGATTCTGTCGATCTCGGGCCTGTTGAACAGCGACAACAGTAACCAGGTGAACAGCAGCGCCAGCACGACGAACGGCAGCGCCTTCAGCATCCATTCGACGAAATCCAGGGTGACATTGCTCTGCTGCAAATATTTTGCCGCGATCGCGTTTGGCGGGCTGCCCACCAGCGAACCTATGCCGCCGATGGTGGCGGCATAGGCAACCGCCAGCACCACGCCCCTGGCGAACCGGGAGTGCTCATGAAACAGCCCGTTCTCCTTCAACACGATGATCGATATCGGAATCATGATCGCGGCCGAGGCCGTGTTCGACATCCACATCGACAGAAACGCGGTCACCAGCATCAGGCCGAGGACAAATACCTGCGGCCGGTCGCCCATGCGTTTCAATATTTCGTGCGCGATACGGTAATCGAGCCGATATTTCTGCATCCCCTGCGCCAGGATAAATCCGCCGAAGAACAGCACGATCACCGGATCGAAATATGGTTGAAACACGGTCTCGGCAGAAAAATCGCCGATTGCGAGCAGTAAAAAAGAGCCGAGCAGCGCGGACACGAACAGTGGGATCACTTCCGAAACCCACAGGATGACAACCGCGACCAGCGTCGCCGCAACCACTGCCTGGTTATGCTCCGCCTGCGGCCAACTCCAGTAAGTCGCGAGAAATGCCACCAGCGCGAGCAGGAATACCCACCCTGTCGAACCGGCCCTGGCAATAGCGGTTTTATGCGTTTTTTCGTCTGGCTCCATCGACCCCATCTTCCCGGCCCCGGCACTAATCCGGATTACAATATACCGGTTAACCCGCTGCACAATTGCGCCCGGTCAATTCGTGCGGAAAGAAGTTCAACCCTGAGCTGATGCTGGATTTCCAGCCCTCGACCGGTTCACTCGACCTTCAGTGCCCTGATCATATTGGTGCTGCCGGCCTGGCGCGACGGGCCGGTGATCAGGATCACCGTGTCGCCCGGTTCGACCTGGCCGATTCGCTGCGCGGTTTCGAGCGCAAAAGCGAGGCGCTCGTCGTCGTTGTCGCCGCCATTGTAGAGAAACCCGTAGATCCCCCAGCTCATCGCGAGGCGATGCACCACTTCCGAGGTGAAAGTAATCGCGAGGATCGGGCAGTCGGGCCGGTACTTCGACACCAGGCGTGCGGAAAATCCGGTTTCGGTCATAACGATGATCGCCGCCGAATTCAGGTGATTCGCCATGGTGATGGTGGCCTGCGCCACCGCCTCGGTCACTTCGTGAGACGGATGCGGCTTGATCTGCTGCAGTGTGCCGAACTCGCGCAGGCTTTGCTCCGCCTCCAGCGCCAGCGCCACCATGGTCCTGACCGCTTCGACCGGGCGTGAACCGGAGGCGGTTTCGCCGGACAGCATAACCGCCGAGCTACCGTCGAAGATGGCGTTGGCGACGTCGCTGGCTTCGGCGCGCGTCGGCCGCGGATTGCGCTCCATCGAATCGAGCATTTGCGTGGCGGTGATCACCGGTTTGCCGTTGGCGACGGTGGCGCGGATGATGCGCTTTTGAATCGTCGGGCCCTCACCCATGCTCAGTTCCACCCCGAGGTCGCCACGCGCGACCATGATGCCGTTGGCGGCCTCGATAATTTCCTCGATATTTTCGACACCCTCGCGATTTTCGATCTTGGCGATGATCGGAATGTCGGCGCCGAGCTCGCGCAGCTGCGCGCGGATGCCGTGTACTTCTGCCGCGTTACGGATGAAAGAGGCAGCGATGAAGTCGGCGCCCTGCGCGGCGGCAAAGCCGAGCTCACGCCCGGTGTCATAATCGATTTCGTTGAGCGCGTTCGTCGTGTCGGGCAGGTTGACGCACTTGTTATTGCGTAACACACCCCCGGTCTCGATGCGGCAATGCACCCGGCCCGGCTCGATCGACTCGACGCGCAATTCGATCTGCCCGTCGTCGATCAGCACCCGATGGCCTGGCTTTGCGTGCCGGTCGAGGCCCTTGAGCGAGATGCTGACCCCCGCTTCGTCGCCGATTCGTTCGTCCGCGTAGAGCGTGAAAGGCTGGCCGGCATCGAGCAGCACCTGGTCGTTTTCGATCTTGTCGCTGCGGATTTCGCGCCCGCGGGTGTCGACCATGATCGCGACCGTTGCCTCGCATAGGGCCGCGGCCTGGCGAATTCGCATCACCGTCTGTGCATGGGAGTCCTCGTCGCCATGCGACATGTTGAGCCGGGCCACGTTCATGCCCGCCTCGATCATCGCCTGCAGGCGCGGCGTCGTGTCGCAGGCTGGTCCTATGGTGGCGATTACCTTGGTCTTTTTGAATTTCTTGCGGGCGGTCAAGTCGATTCTCGGCTAGTGGGACGAAACCCGGGCATTATAAGTGACGTGGAAGCAGGGTGGCAATTCACCTTATCGCCCTCAATCCTGTTACATCAATCGACACTGGTTGCTTTGAATTCTATTCTTTACGCTTTATTGAGGATACGAAATTCCACGTGGTCGCCGTCCTCCTCCAGGCGAACAAACCAGCGCCTGGCAGAGATATCCGTTCCGGCCGCGGTACGATAGGCGTTTGTATCGAGTTGCCAGCCGTCGCTGCACCTCGAAATCCTGGCAGTAGCCGCCGAGCCGTCGGAAAACGCAACCAGGCAATCCCGGCCGGACTGAATGTTGGCCACTTTCTCCAGGCCGGAAATCTTCCCGCTGTGACCGG
>JBATHL010000083.1:0-10465 GCA_049666745.1 Gammaproteobacteria bacterium | reverse complement strand
TCCCTGGACGGAACAAGACAGCGGACGAGCTAAAGGTCCTTGACCGTGTAAATTCTCACCGGCCGGTTCAACCCACGCACCGAAACCTCACCCAGTTCGCTAAACGCAAAACTGCCTTCTGGAATCTCTGCCAGCGTGCTGTCGGCGACGATAATGCGGGTGCCATAGTCTTTGTTGAGCTGCTCCAGGCGCGCGGTCAAATTGACATTATCACCATGCACGGTATAACCGACCCGATCTCCAGACCCAACCAGTCCACCGACCACCGGTCCGGTATTGATGCCAACCCGGGTATTGAAATGAACGCCATCACCGAACTCTACGCCCTCCAGTACCGACTGGATATCCAGCGCGGCTCTAACCGCATTGCTGGCATGGTCGCTATCGGGTTTGGGGACATTAAAGGTTGCCAGTACGGCGTCTCCCTGGAACTGGCTGATAACACCACCCTGTTCGGTAATCGGTCCTGCTATCAGGCTGAAATAGTGATTCAGCGCTTCAATCAGTTTCTCCGGTGTCAGGGTCTCGCTGATAGCCGTAAAGCCCTCGATATCGGTAAACAGTATCGTACACTCATTGACTTCGCCTTTACCGGTTATCGCGCCCTCTTCCGACTGGGTTACCTTTTGCGCGATCTCTTCAGGCACGAAACGCGATAAATCACGCGCGGCGCTACCCTCAATAACCGATTCGACCAACAGGTTTCTGGCACGGTGCAAGGCAAGCGCCAGCACGCCGGTCACCATTAATATCGACACTATCTTGTCAAATTCGGCACCGATCAAAACACTGTTGGAAGTCATGTATTCAATATAATCGCGGGTAATCATGTTATTGGAGGGGTCGATAACCAATACGTAAATAACCATCAATACCCAGCCGATGGCTGCACTGACACCCGTAGAAATGACAAATCGAGGATCGAAGTGCAATGCCCGTATAGCGATAAAGATAAACAGGTACAGTAAAGTCGGTGCTTTCAGGTAAAAAGATGGCGGCTGTTCGTACTGCAGATGAAAGCTCCAGATCAGGCCGAGCAACAGCACGATGTCTGCGATCGAGGAAAGATACAACATCCAGTCCGGCAGCTTGCGCTTAACGGCGAGGTAAAAGCGCATCAGGCTGAACGCCAGATAGATAGCCAGCACCCAGGGCACCGGGGCAAAATCAGCCTCCTGTGAAAAGGTTTTTGGCGCTATTGCGTAAAGAAAACCGAATATGGAAACGATAACCAGCTGGATCACGCTAATCAGAATTTCGCTGCGTTCCTGCTGATCCTGAATCGAACTACGCAGCCGCTCGGGTAAAACTTCATCGTGGAAATCGCGACCCAGCAACGACCAATGAGATTTGGAACCAGTTTTCACCAGATTTTTGTTCAATACCTTCTCCAACATGCGTATTCTGCAATCTGAAACTTAAGACAGGGCCGATTGGCAATAATTCAGATGCTGACACACAAATCAGCTAAACGGCAGTGCGTTTGCCGCTATTTCAGTGTAGTCTGCGTCGAATACTCAGTCAGGTACAGGTGAAATGACCGAGCGACTGGACCTATCCAGAATACTTATTTATAGCCACGATTCTTTCGGCCTTGGGCACTTGCGACGCTGTCGTTCTATCGCCCACTCGCTGGTAGCTCAATACAAGGGGCTATCGGTGCTTATTCTGTCAGGTTCTCCGATTATCGGCAGCTTTGACTTTAAAGCACGGGTTGATTTCGTGCGCATTCCCGGGGTTATCAAGCTAAGAGACGGTGAATATACATCATTAGGACTTCATATCGATCTGGAACAGACCTTACAGATGCGGGAATCCATCATCTATCACACCGCAGCTACTTTTAAGCCCGATATATTTCTCGTCGACAAAGAACCCACCGGCCTGCAGGGGGAAGTAACCTCCACCCTCGAGATGCTCAAACAGCGAGGCACAATCAATGTGCTCGGATTACGCGACATCATGGACGATTCTGTTCAATTAAAAGCCGAATGGGAGCGTAAACAGGTGGCACCGGTGCTGGAGGACCTGTATCACGATATCTGGGTCTATGGTCTAGAGGAAATGGGAAGCCCAATTGAAGGCCTGGGTCTGTCCGCTTCGATCAACAAGAAGATTTCGTATACCGGCTACCTGGGGCGTGAAATCCCCAGTGATCGTAACTGGGTATCGCCAATCAATCTCGATGACCCTTTTATCCTGGTCACCGCCGGCGGTGGTGGCGACGGTGTCGAAATGGTCGACTGGGTAATCCGCGCCTACGAGGTTGACCAGCACCCGCCCTACCGGGCGATTATTGTGACCGGACCATTTATGCCCCCGACCGAACAGCAGGAGTTTCATGAACGCTGCGAAGCCCTGTCGAATGTCGAAATTCTGACCTTCGACAGCCATATCGAATTACTCATGGAAAAAGCGACCGCTATAGTCGCGATGGGCGGTTACAACACTTTTTGTGAAATTCTGACCCTGGATAAACCCGCCTTGATAATCCCCAGATCGGTTCCCCGACAGGAACAATTGATTCGCGCCGAACGCGCGGTAACACTCAAGCTGGTGAGCTTGCTCGATCCCGCCGGCGAACGCGATCCGATGCAAATGGCCGCAGCAATCCGTGCTCTACCAGAGCAGGCAAAACCCTCCTCGGCAAATGTTTCCGGCTTGTTAGCAGGACACGAGAACATCGCCGAAATGGTACGTGAGTATTTCGAACCCTCGGCAAGCGAAAGCATAACCGCCTGAATTCCGGAGTTGTCGATCAGTTCGTCATATCGCGCCATGATCTATGTCCAGCACCTGCTGGGTGTCGGGCACCTGCAGCGTTCTCTTCTACTGGCAGCCGAACTGGCGCGACAGGATTTTACGGTTAAACTGGTTTCCGGCGGCAGGCCACAGGCCTTAACCATGCCGGCAGGCGTCCAGCTTCATCAACTACCACCGGTGCACAGCCCCGATGGAAGTTTTAGCCGTCTCCTGGATCAGGACGGCAACACGATAGGCGACGACTTGCGCGACCGGCGCAAACAACAATTGCTTGAAATCTTCGCTTCCTGCGCACCGCAGGTTTTGATAACCGAAACATTTCCATTTGGCAGGCGTATGATGCGCTTTGAAATAATACCGCTGCTTCAGGCTGCCAGGGCCAGCTCCACTTGCACCCAGGTCATCGCCTCGATACGGGATATTCTGCAGCCCAAATCCAGGGCGGGACGCAATGAAGAGATTTGTGCTCTGGTAACGGAATTTTACGATCACGTACTGGTGCACGGAGACCAGAAAATAGTCGGACTCGCGGAAAGTTTTCCGCTGGCTGATCGGCTTAGCGACAAGACCTATTACAGTGGTTATATCTGCACTTCGAGGCGGACAGTGTCAGCCGCTGGTGACGGCAGTAACGAAGTACTGGTATCTGCCGGCGGCAGCGCCACCGGGCTGGATATATTGACAGCTGCCATCGCGACCAAACCCCTGTCTATATTCAAGGACCTGCAGTGGAGAATACTGGTAAGCCCTTCAATCGATGAGCCCCATCTTGACGAGCTGAAGCGGCGCGCAGGCGAAGGCATCAGTATCGAACGCAACCGACCCGACTTTAGCGAACTCGTTAAGCGTGCCAGGCTGTCGATTTCGCAAGCCGGTTACAACACGATCACCGACATTCTTAACAGCACTACCGCCGCGGTCGTAATCCCTTATGCCGAAGCCGATGAAATGGAACAGACCATGCGGGCGCAAAAACTGCAACACCTCGGTCGACTGGTTATGCTGCAGCAAAACGAATTATCGCCAGCAAATCTGGCCTCGGCAATCGAACAGGCCGACAGGCAAAAATCCTCGCTGGAAGTAAACCTTAGTGGCGCGGGCAACAGTGCCAATATGATCACGCAATGGTTGAATACCTCGCTGGCGGCGAAATGAAAACGCTATCCGCAAAGGCCTGGCTGTGGCTTGGTCACGAGCTTGACGCATGGGCTGATATGGATAAAACGGCCGATTTCTGGTGGCGTGACGACGACGCGACCGGGCCTGGTGGCGCACTCGATCGACTGGTCGGGTTAAGTTACAACTGGGATGCTCCGTTGGCGCTGGCGGTTATTCCATCAAGACTCGAGCCTGAACTGGTTGATTTTCTGTGCAATCGAACACTGATAACCGTATTACAGCACGGTTACGCGCATGAAAACCACGCTGCCCACGGACAACGCAAGCTCGAACTCGGGGGTAGCCGTGTCAGTGCGCTTACTATCGCCGACCTGGAACGAGGCTACCAGATCCTCGAGCAGCATTTCGGCGATCGCTTCAAACCGGTATTGGTACCGCCCTGGAATCGAATTGACGGCCAGGTTGTAAGCTGTTTAAGCGAAATTGGATTCGCCGGGATTTCGACGATGAAGGTGCGCCGCAATGCATATCCTGCGCCTGGATTACTCCAGGTAAACACGCATCTCGATCCGGTAAACTGGCGTCACCAGGGCGGTTTTATCGGTGTCTATCCCGCCATCGCGATTCTGATTCAGCATCTGCAGGCCAGGCGCATCGGTTATCGTGATATCGACGAACCTACCGGCATCCTGACGCATCACCTGGTGCAAAACGAGGCGGTCTGGCGTTTCCTCGAAGATTTACTGCAATTCCTCTGCAACCACCCCGCTGCGACCTGGCTCGACACCTCCACCATCTGGAAATAACCACCATCTTCCTTTTAGGCCCGTCGGCGACCTCGGTGGAAAGGGCGCAAAAGGCGCTCCCAACCGGCAAAAAACGCCGGTTGGTCCATCCATGGAATCGCTTGGAGCCCGAGGCGTCGGACCGCGGCGTCCCTGCCTCGCTACACTTTTGCCCCCTTTCCCCCGAGATCGCCTACAGATTAGGAAGTGAACCGAAAACACGTTCAATTAGCATCGGTAACCCCTCCAAAAAGTGTTTATAACGATACATCGATTCGAAGCAACCGCTCGACCTGCTACATTCCAGGCAACCAAGGGAACTCTTTGCGACGTAAAGATTGGGTGCCTTCGAAGACACAATTTTCAACCCAACCCTAGTGATGGGAGTTCAGGATTTGATGAGGGGGATGGACTGGTAACTGTCGAGTAGTTTGCCGTCAGCGGAGAGTTCGAACTGGTGAAGCGCATCCCAGGCAAAATCGACCGGCGACTCACCGCACATGTCCCAGTCGCAGGCAAGCGCATAAATACAGCGAATGATGCCCTTGTGCACTACCGCCGCAGTATCCTGTTTTGACGCGGCTACTTGCCGCAACCAGGCTTGCAGGCGGACCTGGACCTGGCGCGGGCTTTCTCCACCGGGCGGGCAAAAGTCGATCCCGCGACGCTCGTTATCCCGCATCTCGTCGCCGAGCCGCTTGCGCAGGGGTTTGAGAATTTCGCCTTCCCAGTCACCCCAGTTCATTTCAATTAACGCCGCCTCGATATCGATTGCAGTCAATCCAAGTAATTCTGCCGTCTGCATGGCACGACGCAGGGGACTGCAGTACCAACGATAGCCGGCAAATTTCGGCGGTAACGCCAGATCCTGAAATTGCCGGCGCCCGCTCGCTGACAGGGGTTGATCGATTCGGCCCTGGACCCGTTTTTCAAGATTCCAGTCAGTCACGGCATGTCGAAGCAAGGCGAGTTTCATGGCTACCGATTAATCTCCATTGACTGCTGC
Source organism: Gammaproteobacteria bacterium (assembly GCA_049666745.1). Taxonomy (GTDB): domain Bacteria; phylum Pseudomonadota; class Gammaproteobacteria. The sequence goes on along the minus strand of JBATHL010000083.1, from coordinate 4,792 downwards.
AACCTGCTAACCAGGGTATCGATGCCCCGATCCATCGAGAATTCACGACGCACGCGATCGTACCCTGCCTGTGCCAGGCTACTGCGCAACCCGGGATCAGTGATCATTTTCTGCAGCGCCTGCGCCAGCTGCTGCTGGTCTTTTTGTTCCACCAGCCATCCAGTTTCGGCGTGAACGATCAGTTCCGGTATGCCGGATATATTGGTCGATAAACAGGCCAGGTTCTGACTTTGCGCTTCCATCAACACGTTGGGCAACCCGTCGCGATCACCATCGGCGGATATCTGGCTCGGCAGTACAAATAAATCCGCTTCACGATACTGAGCCAGGACCTGATTTTGCGGTAATGCGCCCAGCCACTTTATGCGCTTGTCGATGCCATGTTCGCGTGCCTGTTGTTGCAATTGTTCGAGCAATTCTCCACCGCCGATATGCACAAATCGCCAATGCAGCGTGGCCGGCAAAGCAGACAATGACGCCAGCAGAGTCTGGTAGCCTTTTTTATCTACCGCGCGACCCACGCTGACCAGGCGAACTTCATTGTCTGCATCGCTGCCGTCGCGATTTGACGCGGCTTCCGGTTTCCGGCCAAACCGATCAAAGTCCAGGCCGTGATAAAGCAGCGTCACCTTATCCTCTGTGTCAGCAAGGCTGGAAAGATACTTTTTGTTAGCGCGGGTGCAGGTAACCACCCATTGGGTACTTGCCAGCTTTTCGCGCAGTTCCCATTCGGGAATGGTCCAGATATCCTTGGCATGCGCGGATACGCTCCAGGGAGTTTTATTGATTTTGCTGGCGTAGTAAGTTACCGATGCCGGGGTATGCATGAAATGGTTGTAGTAGTGTTGCACCGAAGCAGGCATTTCATTCGCCATAACCATCGATTGAGCAAAGCGACGCATTCGATTACGCGTGGGATCGCGCCATAAATCTCGACTAAAGGCTGTCAGAGCTCGCCAGAAACCGGGTTTCCAGCATACTCGAAAAAAGGCACGCAGTACCGCGGGGATATCATCGTGTACATACTCGGGCAAATAGTAAACCGGAGCCTCGATCTCAGCATGAATGGGGTGCGTTGCCGGATCATAGGGATGACGCAGCGAAAAGATACAGAGCTCGAAGCCACGTAACTCAAGCGCCCTGATTTCCTGCGCAATGAAGGTTTCCGATAAGCGTGGATAGCCTTTTAAAACAATTGCCAGCCTGGGGAGCATAACCTGTATTTGATATAAATCGATCGATGCGCGATAGTACACCGGCATGACATGCCGTGCTAGCAACACCAGGTCCGGAACCTGTCGGCCGAATAAGGATCAGAAACTGGAAATATATGGAACCATCGCTTTACAGATACATACTTGATCACAGTAAGAAAGACCAGATTGGTCTGATAATACTGTCGCTGATTTCGCTTCCCCTGGTATACATTACCCTCGAACTGCCCAAAAAAATAATCAACCTGCTGGAAGGACAGGAAATTCCGCAGGCAATTTTCGGCCGTGAGTTTGATCGTCTTGAATTCTTAATACTGCTCAGTACTGCCTTCCTGCTGGTAGTGCTTGCCAGCGGAGGCTTAAAGTACCTGTTAAACGTATACCGTGGTGCACTCGGCGAACGCCTGCTGCGCCGACTCAGGTTCGAACTTTACGAGCGCGTCCTGCGCTTCCCAATGCCACATTTCAAACGGGTTTCGTCGGGCGAACTGATCCCGATGATCACCGCGGAGACCGAAATTCTGGGCGAATTTATCGGCGAATCCTTCACCCTGCCGGTGTTTCAGGGCGGTATCCTGCTAACTTACCTGGTCTTCATCTTTCAACAGGATGTTTTTCTAGGGATGGCCGCGGTTTCGCTGTACCCGTTTCAGCTCATTGTAATTCCGCGCCTGCAAAAACGTGTCAACGAACTCTCAAAGGAACGGGTCGCGGCGGTACGTAACATGTCAGGTCGTATCGGCGAAACCGTTTCCGGCATTACCGAGGTTCACGCCAACGATACCAGCCATTACGAACGCGCCCATATCAGCCAGCGACTTGGCAACATTTACCTGATTCGTTTCGCGATTTATAAACGCAAGTTTTTCATCAAGTTTCTGAATAACTTCATCGCCCAGCTGACACCTTTTTTCTTTTACTCGGTTGGCGGTTATTTTGTGTTACGCGGCGATTTATCCATCGGCTCGATGGTCGCGGTGCTGGTGGCCTACAAGGATCTTTCGGGTCCCTGGAAAGAATTGCTGCGTTACTACCAACGCAAGGAAGACGTGAAAGTCAAGTACAGCCAGGTTATCCAGCAGTTCAACCCGCAAAATATGCTCGAAACTGAAATCATCGATCAACGACCCGAATCGCTCGAATTACCGGGTCACGAGATTCAGGCCAACAATATTCGCTACACTGAGGATGAACTTTATTACAGTATTGATGGCGCCAGTTTCAAATTTCCTTTCGATCAGCACTGCGCCGCGGTGGGACTGGGCAATAGCGGCAAGGAAGAGCTCGCTTTAATGATGGCGAGACTGATCAATCCCAGTTCCGGCAACATTAATATTGGTGACTGGAAACTGGAAAATGTGCCCGAATCGATCACTGGCAGACGCCTCGGCTATGTTGGAACCGGGGCATTCATGTTTAACGGCACGGTTTTCGACAATCTATGCTACGCGCTCAAGCACCACCCGATACCTGGTGAAGCTGACGACCACGACAAGGAAGTTGAACGAGCACTCGCACTGCGAGCAGGCAACTCTCCCAACCGCTACGACGACGACTGGATCGACCTCCAGGCGCTTGGTCTGGAGAACCGGGAGCAGCTGACCGCGCATATTATAGATGTTCTTAAAGCCGTCGAAATGGATGAGGAAATTTACCAGTTCGGGTTACTCTCGTTGGTGGATCAGTCGGAGAATACCGATCTCATCGCAGGAGTTATGCAGGCACGGCGACAATTGCGCGACAAGTTCAAGGAGCCCGAAATTGCCCGCCTGGTCGAACCCTTCGATCACGAAAAATATAATCTCAATATGACGGTATCGGAGAACCTGTTGTTTGGCACTGTTTACGATGACGCCATCGATCTCGAACAATTGATCGACTACCCGGCCATGCAAAAGGTGCTGAAGGAAAACGACCTGACTGAAGAATTTCTCAATGCCGGCGTGAAAATTGCTGAAATCATGCTCGACCTGTTCTCTGACGTCGAACCGGACAGCGAGCTGTTCGAGCAATTCAGCTTTATCGAGGCCGACGATCTACCGGAATTCAATAAACTGCTACAGGAATCCAGACAGCATGGCGTGAAAAGTCTGCCGCAAAGTGATCGACGACGCCTGATATCCTTGCCCTTCAAACTGATCGTGGCGCGTCATCGACTGGGCCTGATGACCGAGTCTATCCAGCAGCGTATTCTCGCCGCGCGGAAGCAAATCCATGAACATGCGACCACCGAGGATCTTGGCATCGAGTTTTTCGAAGAATCCAGCTTCAACCCGCGCATATCGATCCAGGACAATATTCTGTTTGGAAAACTGGCCTACGGCCAGGCCCATGCCCAACAGAAAATCAACTCACTGATTGCGGATGTAGTCGAATCGCTCGGCTTGCGCAACCAGATAATCGAAGCCGGCCTGAGATACGAAGTGGGGGTTGCCGGTGGTCGCCTGTCTGCCATTCAACGCCAGAAACTGGGGCTTGCGCGCGCCTTGCTGAAGGCTCCCGATTTACTGATAGTAAATGAAGCCTTATCGAGCCTGGATACGGCCAGCGAACGTCGCCTGATCGGCAACGTCAGGCAGAAGATGGAAAATCGGGGTATTCTCTGGATGCTCGGACGGGTTCAACTGGCAGAACAGTTCGATGCAGTAATGGTGATGGAACGCGGCAAACTCGTCGACAAGGGACCTTTCGCAAAAATGCAATCCAGCAGTGAACACTTCCAACATTTGCTAACCTCCGAGTAACTACCCGGGGAAAGCTTACTGGCGCCTTAAAAACAGGTGCGTGGTTAGCAGTCGATCTGCAACCTCGCGCCTTATTCCAGCCCATAAACTACCCCAACTTAAGCGTAACGGTGGATTAAAAGGCTTTAATCCGACTCTTGACGCGAAGCCTGTCAGTGTCTTTCGGGTAAAACAGTTGATGTGCTCTAACGGATGAATCGCTTCGAGTTCAGGCGACCAGCCCCATTGTTCCAGCCGAGCTGCGACGCCCCGGCCATCAGGTACGCGAAGACAAACTATCCCCTCCGGCTTCAACTGTCGGCAAAGATCTTCCAGGGTCTGCATGGGATCGGATAAATGCTCGAATACCTGGTTAGCGTATACACAATCGAAGCCCGCCACACTCGCTGGCAAGGCATCGATAACTGTGACCCCCATTTGGCGGGCGTAATCGCTGCGTTGTTTCGATAATTCGAAACCGACGACATCAAAGCCATGCGCCTGCGCCATTCGACTCCAGTAACCCCAGCCCATACCATAGTCGAGAATTCGGCTTTGATCGGGTCGCTGATTCAGCAAACCCGCCAGAGTCTGAATCTGGCCAGCATACTGGCGGTAACGTTGGCTGTTTGCGGTTTGTTTCCGCTGCAAACTTTGCTCTTGATCGATCCAGTCTTCGTACAGCGTTTGCATACCCCTTTCATCCAGAATCGAATCCTGGTAGACAAATTCACAATCTTCGCACAGTACCACCCGATAGCTGGCGGACTGCAGCGACTCTAACGCTACCCTGCCACGATAAAACTGCTCTATATAATTTGCCAGACCTTGATCACTGTAGGGAATGTCACACAG
>JBATHL010000082.1:0-7394 GCA_049666745.1 Gammaproteobacteria bacterium | reverse complement strand
GTGCACCATGTAGCACAGGCACTGGTCACCCGATATGCCGGGCACGATGATCAACTGTCACAGCAACATCCAGTGATGGACCGCTTTCGTATCCGCGCGCTACATCGACTGGTGACCACGCAGAATTTACGCCCCGAGTTCCGCCAGGCTGCCGAGGCGGTGCTTTTGTCCAAGCTCGACATCCTGCTCAATGGCGCCATCAAGCATCAGAACCAACCACTTATTGAAGAGTTCGGCCCGTTGCGTGACACCTGGAGCGGTAAAAATGTGCGCGTATCGCTATGTTGATCTGGGTATGTGCGCTGCATTGTGAAGCCAAGCCGGTTATCGATTTTTATCGCCTCAAAAAGTCACATGATGACAACTCTTTCGATCTCTATCGTGGCGATAACATGGCTTGTATCATCAGCGGAATGGGTAAGCTTGCCAGCGCTGCTGCCAGTGCCTGGATTGCTGCCAGATATGAAGATGCGGCCTCGATAGCCTGGATAAATCTCGGCATTGCCGGGGCGGCTAGTTATGAGCTCGGTTCGATATTCGCATTAAACCAGGTCATCGATGCCGATACCGGTCAGCGCTTTTACCCTGCCCCCGGTGCAGACTCCGCACTACCTGGCTGCGCCTGTTTAACCCTGGGTCAGCCCAGCGAGGACTACCGGGACAAACAGCTGTACGACATGGAAGCGAGTGGTTTCATGCACAGTGCGCTGCGCTTTAGTAGCGCCGAGCTGACGCAAAGCATAAAAGTTGTCAGTGATAATCAGCGGCATAAAACCGGTAAAGACCGACCCCGAATCAGCGCTCTGATTCACCGGCATATCGAGCTGATCGATCGGCAGGCGAACGCCCTGGTTGCGCTCAATCAGGAAATTGCCGCACTCGAAATTCCCGCCGAATCCTGGCAGCAGTTGAACGCAATGGCACATTTCAGCCAGACGCAAAAGAGCCGTCTGCGAGTACTCTGGCGCTACCTGATGAACCGTGACCTGAGTTCCGAGCAGCTATTTAAAAAAATCGCTACCTGCGCTTCGAGTAAAGCCATCATTGAAGTCCTGGAACAGCTCAGCTACCAGCAGAGTGAAGGCTTGTAACCTATGGTCAGTCGTGTCTATGTCGAAGCAGAAATTCGTGATCACCCGCGTACGCAGCAGTTGCTCAAACGACTACGCAAATTACCCGTGGTTGAAATCGAACATTTTGGCGAAGTATTCAATCCTCGCGCGCAAAACTTTCGCCTGCAGAAAAAAGATCCGGCCATCATTATCGCCGCCAGGAAACAGGGGCATGTGCTCGCGGCGCCTGAAGGTTACGGCCTCGGTGGAGACAAAAACTACTATTTCTCGCACATGCTCAATTGCATCTACGATTGCCGCTACTGCTTCTTACAGGGGATGTACCAGTCAGCCCACCAGCTACTATTTGTAAACTATGAAGACTTTGGCGCGCAGATAAAACATATCGCCGCCCGGCATCAGGGACAGCAGGTATGGTTTTATTCCGGATATGACTGCGACAGTCTGGCCAATGAACCGATGACGGGCTTCACCGATTATTTCATTCCGCTGATTGCTTCTGTCGATAACGCCTGGCTGGAACTGCGCACCAAGAGCACCCAGATTCGATCGATGTTAAAACTACAACCGGTCGCGCGCGTGGTAACCGCTTTCAGTTTTAGCGACCATTTCAGCCATAGCAAACTCGAGCATGGTGTTCCCACGATCGCCAGGCGTATCGATGCAATGCGTCGGCTGATCGACGCCGGCTGGGCGGTTGGTTTACGCTTCGACCCGGTCGTTTATCACCAGCATTACCAGGCCGCATTCGTGAAACTGCTGAATGAGATTTTCAGCGAAATTGATCCACAAAAACTGCACTCGGTAAGCCTGGGCAGCTTTCGACTAACCCGGGATCATTTTCGCAAGGTGTCGCGCCTTTATCCGGAAGAACCCCTGTTTGCCCAAAAACTGGAGCTCAATAATGGTATTATCAGTTATCCGCTTGAGCGTGAGCGGGAAATGATTGAATTCTGCGAAACGCAACTGATGAAACATATTCCACGGCAAAGCTACCATCCCTGCGAGTGGCATGGCTGAGGGAAAAACCGCGTTGATCACCGGGGCCAGTTCCGGTATTGGCCTGGCGACTGCGCGCCTGTTGCTGGCACAGGGTTACCGCATAATCGGGATTAGCCGGCGTGGCCAGGTAGCCGAATTCGAAGCCGACAATTTCTCCCCTCTCGCACTCGATCTCGCCAGGCTCGAACAACTCGAGTCAAAAATAAACGAGTTAATCGAAACTGACACAATCGATTGTTTTATCCATGCCGCGGGAAAGGGCCATTTTGGCTCCATCGAGCAGTTTTCAGTCACGCAAATCGAAACTTCGATTCGCGTAAACCTGACCAGCGCGATGGTAATATGCCGCAGCCTGGTGCCCGCGTTACGACGCCAGCGTAAGGGTCGGATCATTTTTATCGGTTCTGAATCAGCACTGCAGGCGGGAAAGAAGGGCGCGCTATACTGCGCCGCCAAATACGGGATGCGCGGCTTTTGCCAGTCGCTACGCGAGGATTGCAGCAGCGACGGTATCCAGGTAAGCCTGGTAAACCCGGGTATGGTACGCAGCCCTTTCTTTGATGAACTGCCATTCGAGCCCGGACCGGCAGCAGAAAATGCCATTGAAGCAAGCGATGTGGCAGAAATTATCTGCCAGATACTGCAATCCAGTCCTGATATCGTCATTGACGAAGTCAATCTTTCACCACGTGTAAAATCGATTAACTTTGCTAAAAACCGTCAATAAACCGGCCAGCCAGAGTAGCCAGAAACTGGTTGTCTTGCCGGAATATCCTTGTACACTCTGATTTTCTCGCCAGAAAAACACTTAAGCCATTGAAACTACAGCAGCTTCGCTTTCTCGATGCAGTCGTACGAAATAATCTCAATGTCTCGGCGGCAGCGGCAGAACTTTACACTTCACAACCCGGTGTCAGCCACCAGATCAAGTTGCTGGAAGACGAACTCGATATCCAGATATTCGAACGTTCGGGCAAAAAACTGACCGCTATTTCACCGGCCGGGCATGCGATTCTCGAACATGTCGCCGATCTGCTCAACAGTGCGAAAAATATCAAGCAGTCAGCGCGCGATTTCAGCAACAGCAATCGCGGTAGCCTGACTATCGCCACTACGCATACCCAGGCCCAGTTTATTCTACCGCCTATCCTGCAACAGTTTTCACGCAAGTATCCACATATTGAACTGCGCGTGCACCAGGGTAACCCCAAATCCATGTGTAAACTGGCCGCCAACAATCAGGTTGATTTCGTTATCGCTTCCGAGGTAATCGATGAGCGCGATGAACTGGTTACGATACCCGCCTACCGCTGGAACCGATTTATCGTGGTGCCGCCTAATCATGAACTAACACTGATTAAAAATATCACGCTACCCGACCTGGCCAAATTCCCAATCCTGACTTACATGCTCGGCCTGACCGGTCGCTCGCAGCTCGACAAAACTTTCCAGCGGGCCAAGCTTGAACCGCGGATTGCATTTACCGCAACCGACTCCGATGTCATCAAGACTTATGTGCGCCTCGGTATGGGCGCTGGCATAGTTGCGGAAATGGCTTGTCGTGACGAGAATTCTGACCTGGTTTATATTGATGCCAGTCATTTATTCCCGGATAGTGTTATCAAGATCGGTTTCCGGCATTCGCGCCACATATCAGCATACCAGTTCGAGTTCCTGCACATGATTGCACCCTATCTTGAAATGGAAATCATCAGGCAGATAGCAAGTTCGCGCACCCTGCAGGATCGCGAGAAACTGTTAGAACAGTCTGCAATCCCCAGCTTTCGTGACATGCGAAACTCGTTAAATGAATTAAAGGTAGTCGGCTGAGTCTAGCCGGCCTTTTGTTTGCCCGGCTCGTCAACGCTAAGCAACGTCTGAATGGATACCGGTTTGCCAACCGTGTAACCCTGAATATAATCGACGTTAGCCTCGCGCAGCTTGTCGAACATGGTATCCGACTCAACGAACTCGGCGATCACCTTCATATCGAGGCAGTGCCCGACCTCAGTCATCGAACGTATAAAAACGTAGCTCTTGTCATCTTCGAGAATATCGCGTACGAACTCACCATCGATTTTCAGATAATCGACCGGGAATTGCTTCAGGTAGCTGAACGAGGATAACCCGGTGCCAAAGTCATCGAGCGAAAACTTGACTCCGAGTTCCTTGATCGAATTGATGAACTCGACCGAACGTTCAACATTATCCACGACTGCAGTTTCAGTAATCTCGAAACACAGGGAATTCATATTGATACTACTTGCTTCCAGGCTCTCGCGGAGAAACTTATGGAAGGTTTGCGAACCGATACTGCGTCCCGAAAGATTGATCGAAAACATCACCTCGCCCAGCTCGTGCTGATGCTCCTGCAGCAAGGCAATAACGCTGCTGACTACCCAGTTATCAATACGTTCGATCAGGTTATAGCGCTCCGCAGGCGGCAGAAAATCACCGGGTGAAATAATGCTGCCATCGGCACTGCGGTAGCGAATCAAAACTTCATAGTGAGTATGCTTTTCGTCTCTGTCGATGGAGACTATGGGCTGTACGTAGAGACAAAAGCGATCTTCGGAAAATCCTTCCATGATGCCTGAAACCCATTCCATCGATTCTTGTTGGGCCAAAACTTTTTCATCGTTTTCGTCGATGTAATGGTATTGATTACCCCCATTTTGCTTGGCCAGAAAACAGGCCGTGGTAACCTTTGAGTAGTACTCGGCATACTCATCGCTCACGCGCCCAAAAGTCATCACACCAATACTCGAGGTTACCTGGTAGTCCTGGTCGTTCCAGACAAAACCCGAATGCTGTATCTCGATTATGATCTTCTGGATGACTAACAGCGCAGGCTCCATCTCGAAGAAGGGCATAATAATGCCGAACTCGTCACCGCTTAAGCGCGCTACGATATCGGATTTGCGCACATGCTTCTTAATCACCTTGCTCACCTGTTTCAGTAACAAGTCTCCAGCGGCACTACCACAGGTTTCATTGACGACCCGGAACTGGTCCAGGTCGAGGTAAGCAAACACATGCTGGACGGTGGTGTTACTGTTCTCGGTAACCAGGTTTTCGAATTTTTGCTCAAACGCGCTGCGATTGAGAAACCCGGTTAGCTGGTCGTGACTGCCTTCATAACTTAACTTGCGCCGCAGTTTACGGTCTTCCGATACATCCTTCAGGATGATAACGAAACCAACATCCTCAGCTTCCATATCGATCATCGGGGAGGCCGAGAACTCGAGCTCGACAATATTCCGGTTCGGATCGAAAAAAAACATCGAACTGATCGAGAGCTTGCGGCTAAGCAACTGGCTAACGTCGACAATGCGCGTGGTTTGCCGATTAGCATACAGAATCAGCACTTCATGGATCGGGGTATCGATAAGTGCAGCCTGCTTGTCGCCAAACAGTTTTTCAGCACTGGGATTGATCAGTTTGATACGGTCTTTGGAGTCAATAACGATTACCGGGTTAGTAATCGAATCGAGAGTGGTTGAGATAAAATCCTTCTCCGAACGCAGTCGTTCCTCGATTTGCCGACGTGAAATAGTTTCGATCTCAAGACCCTCGACCATTTCGTTATAAGCTAACACCAGATCTTTCAACTCACTCGGCAGTTTTTCTTCGCCTATCGATGCATATTTGCCGGTTAACAACGCACCGACGGAATTGCGCAACTTGTTCATCGGCAGGAAAGCGCGATTTAACATAATCATCACCAGCACGAGCGCCGATACCGTTGCTATCGTGGTAATAATGAAGAAACTGGTTTCAGTTTTTGCGAGGCGCTCGATAACCGGCTGCTGATCAAATGCTGCACTTATCGTTGCCGCAAGAAATGCATCGTCCCCATATAGCTTGTAGCTTGGATAGAGAAAGCCACCTTCGCTCTCCTCGACCCACGCGTCCGACAGGTAGAGACTGGAACCCGAGCCATGAACAACTTTCAATGGCATAGCGATAGCCTGCTCTATTTTCTTTAAACCGTCTATCGCATAGGCCACTACATGCAGATAAGCTTCTGCTTCCTGGTCACCTATCGGCACCAGCACTTCGCTAAAAAGCTGGGCATCGAAACTGCACAGCGAGTAGCTCGGTGTTGACAACCGGGCCAACGATCCCCCGATCGACTCGGTGGCCGTGGCACAACCCGTATAACCCTGCGAACCATCATCAGAAATCTGCGCAAGTATTTCACCATCAAGATCACGCACAACAATGGCCTTGAGCCTGAACCACTCTGGCGCATCCTGGTAACGATTATAACTTTCCCCTAACCAGGTCCTCATTTCGGCAACATCACCTTTTGCCAGTAGGGCCTGGACTGGCACCTCACTTTTCAGCTTCAGGGCAAATAACCTTTGCTTGTCGTAGAATTCCAGGATCGCTTCGCCAGCTTCATGCTGGAGCACCGATTGCATCGAATCGATCTGGGTTTCGATGGCGTGATTGCGATATACATGGGTACTGTAAATCGCGAGTCCATAGGCGAGCGCGCCTAACCAAAGCAACGCGAAGCTGATGATGAACTTGAAACTGTAGAGACGATCCAGCACTGTGCTACTCGATCAAGCAGGGATATTCCTTATCCTTACCGAGCAGGTGCCTATTGCAGCAGGCTGAAGCGATCTGAAGAACACCGACACCGTTATCAGCGAGGTTTCCGTTACTGTAAGACGGCATTGCCGGAAGTTTAGCCTGGACCAAATTTGGTAAAAACGCAGGGTCGGCTTTAATCGACGCGAGGGCCATGGAATTGAATGAAAAAACCAATCTAGAGAATATGGTCGAGCCCAGCAATTGACACCGAAAAACGCCTGTTTTCATCATAGCAATATGCAAAATTAATCGATATTTTGATAAATATTTTTCACCTAATTACATTAATTATCAAAAACTTAGGCGATATTCTTAATTTAAAGTCTAACAAGATACTCCGGTACCGCCCAAACCACAATAGCCTGCAGGATTTTTTTCCAGGTATTGCTGGTGATATTCCTCGGCATAGTAAAATGGGCCGGCTTCGAGAATCTCGGTCGTTATCCGAGTATAGCCTGCCTGCTGAAGTTTGTGCTGATACTGTGCCAGGCCTAGTTCTGCGACCTTTCGCTGACTGTCCAGATGATAATAAATTCCAGAACGATACTGGGTTCCCTGGTCATTGCCCTGGCGCATTCCCTGGGTGGGATCGTGGGACTCCCAGAAACGCCGCAGCAGCGCTTCGAAGCTCACAAGCGACGGGCGAAACACAACCAGGACGACTTCGGTGTGACCGGTCCGACCGGAGCAGACCTCTTCGTAGGTGGGGTTGGG
>JBATHL010000081.1:0-6058 GCA_049666745.1 Gammaproteobacteria bacterium | reverse complement strand
GTCCTATACCGACCCGGTGGTACGCCTCGCGGCACTGGAATCGCTGGCAAATATGAACCATCCGGCGATTTCATCCATGCTGAGCGCCGCACTCGACGACTCCAACCCGCAAATCCGTGTCGTGGCGCTGCAATCGCTAGCGCTGCAGAAAGATGCAACTGCGATTACCAGTATCGAACCCTACGTGTACGACCGCGAGCCGGATGTCAGACTTGCCGCTATCGAAGCCCTTGCAAGTTTCGAAAGCGATCTGGCGGTAAATACGCTAGCGGGTCTGCTCTCCGACCAGAATACGCTGGTTCGGCATCACGCGGTCAATGCGCTGGGTGACATTGGTGGGGAGTACGCGATTTCGTATCTATTACAGGCGCGCTATGACCCGGATGAGAGGATTCGGGCTAACGCCGAGTATATTTTAGAAGAACTGGGCGGTTAGGAACTGCCTGTTAAATCGAGAAGGACGCGCCGCAACCACAGGTCGAGGTTGCATTCGGATTGTTCACTACGAACATCGCACCTTCGAGACCTTCTTGAAAATCGACTTCGGATCCCGCCAGGTACTGATAGCTCTTTTGATCGATAATCAGCGTTGCTCCGTCCTTTTGCACCGTTTTATCATCGGGTTTAACTTCTTCGTCGAGCGAGAAGGTGTACTGAAATCCCGAACAACCACCACCGTAAACCGATACTCGCAGCATCAATTCAGGTTTACCCTCTTCTGCCTGAATAGATTTAAGCTTGCGCACCGCGGAATCAGAAAATTCAAGCAGAGTTTCACCGGAAGCTGATCCCAGTGCCATACCAAAATTCGCATCGATGACTACTTCCATAATGTTACTCGTTTCATTTGTGCATTATTCGACCAGGCTACCAGGTTAGTACTAACTTTCAGTAACTGGTTCGCCACTATTGCCGGTGTTACCGTTCGACTTATCCTCGAGACGCTTTGGCAGTTGACTTCCCTGAGGCTGATGCACCAGGCCGCCATTGACTTCGGCACCGATCGCCATTTCGATTAAATTATAATACACGCTACCCTTGATTCTCGATTTCGGCGCGAGCTCGACACGCGTTGAGCCGTAAACATCACCGACGATTTCTCCGTTAAGTACCATATTGGGTACGTTGACCTCGCCTTCGATACGCCCGAATTCACTTAGAATCAGCATGGCGGTACTCCCCTGTTCTGCGACCACATTGCCGTTGATTGTACCATCGACATGCAAACCTCCGGTAAATACCAGATCACCGTTGATCTCGGTACCCTGACCGACCAATGTGTCGATACGAGCAGCACTGAACCCCTTTTTTCTGCCAAACATTTATACACCCTCGGACAACACGCGCGCCCATGAAATAGTTTCTGAAAAAGATTTTACCTTCTTTGTAGTTGGTTTGATGCCAATTTCTACCTCAAAAGGAACAAAACCGTCAGGTAATGCGATATCCCCTTCGAAAACCTGGAAGTATCGAAAGGAAAACTTGGTGTCTTTTACCGGTTTTTCAAGCTCCAGATCCGATATTTTAAGTTCACTGACGCTACCACCCTGCTCCCCGCGAATCAGCACACTGGCGCCACCCTTAACCTTCTTGGTACTTTTGCCACTCTTGGTCAGGATCATTTTATAACTGTATTGATTCTGATTGTTCTTTTTACGCATCTCGAAAGACTGCAAATTTACGCCTAAAGCTGCATCCTTAGGGGAAACAATACCCTGGTAAAAGACCAGTTCCTCTTTCTGCGCCAACAACTCCTGTTGCAGTCTTACCAGCTCCTGGTTGGACAGTTCATAGGCGTCGCGTTCAATTTTGCTACTGCCTTCGAGATGAGCATTTTTCTGCACCAGATTGTGGTTGCGGGTTTCCAGCTCTGCGATGCGATTAAGCAGGGTCTCATGTTCAAGCTTTAAGCGATCCAGAGCGTAGGCCTGATATCCTTCGCCCAGATAAAAAGACACGCCCATCAGTGCAATCAATGAGACTATACCAAGCCAGATTTTCCAGGGTTGATACTGCCTGACCTGAAATCCACGATGTAGTTTGCTCAAGGCATCATCCCCGGGGCTTCCAGCCCGGTGGTTTCATCCAGACCAAACATCAGGTTCATATTCTGGATCGCCTGTCCAGCCGCACCTTTGACCAGGTTATCCTCTACCGACAACACCACATACTTGTTTGCTGCTGGCAGGAAATGCACCGCGATGCGACATGTATTGGCTCCACGCACACTGCGGGTTTCCGGATGCGCCCCTGCAGGCATAACATCGACAAAAGGTTCATCGCGATAATGCTCCTCGAACAGGCTTTGTACCCGGTCGGCCGACCCCCTCGCATCCGCATAAACGGTAGCATGGATACCACGAACAATCGGCATCAGGTGAGGGGTAAATACCAGGTCGGCGCCGGCATCAAGAGTCTGCAGGATTTCCCGGATTTCAGGCAGGTGCCGATGCCCGGCAACCGCATACGCCTTAACTGACTCGGTGACCTCACAAAATGCAGTACCGATACTGGCGCTGCGGCCGGCGCCACTGGTACCGGACTTACAATCAGCGATGATCGATTTTGGATCGATCAAGTTGTTTGCCAACAGTGGCATCAGAGCAAGAATTACCGACGTTGGATAACAACCAGGGTTGGCAACCAGGCGAGCGTGCCGTATCGCCTCGCGGTTCAATTCGGGCAGGCCATAAACCGCTTCCTCAACCAATGCCGGGCACGCATGGGTTGCGCCGTACCATTGTTCCCAGGTCGGGATGTGCTTGATTCTGAAGTCCGCTGCCAGATCAATTAGCCGGATCCCGGATTCGAGCAATTCTTCAGCCTGTGACATTGCTGTGGTGTTGGGCGTGGCAAAAAAGACCAGGTCACAGTTGCGGTAGGATTCTGCCGCGGGCTCGCTAAAATCCAGATCGACCTGGCCGCGCAGGTTCGGGAACAACTCGGCAACCGCGCTGCCAGCTTGCGACCGCGAAGTAATGACTTCCAGTTTCACCCGGGGATGCTGCGCCAGTAAGCGCATCAATTCCACCCCGGTATACCCGGTGCCACCAACTATTCCAACCTTGATCATTCTTTTATCTGAATCATGCCTGTAAAATGGACGCAGCATTATACATTGATAGTATTGCGAGACCATTGAAAAGTACTAGTTTACAATCGTTTAGCATAACTTGCTGAGAGATTCTTTAATGATTTGGGTAAAAGCTTTTCACATTATATTCATGGTGGCCTGGTTTGCCGGCATATTCTATCTGCCGAGGTTGTTCGTTAACCATGCTATGGCTGAAGAAGAGGACGTCAGGGCCCGCCTGGTGCTGATGGAAAGAAAGCTCTACCGATTCATTACGCCATGGATGCTGCTCACTATCGTCTTCGGGTTCTGGCTGCTGTTCGACTATGCCTGGGCCGCCTATGCCAATATGTGGTGGCTGCATTTAAAGCTGGTCCTGGTCGCAGCCCTGGTTGGTTATCATTTTTACTGCGGCAAGCTCCTGCGCGACCTGGCGAACAATCGTTGTCAACACTCGCATATATGGTTTCGCTGGTTCAACGAACTACCGGTACTGGTCTTGTTCGTGGTCGTAATACTCGCCGTGGTTAAACCATTTTAGGGGCTACTTCAGGTAGCGCCGTAAAACAATGCTCCTGATATCACGGCACTTTTGCAAGATCCCCGATATGTGCTCCGTACATTCGGGGATGAGGCCGCTTTGAGCGGCGTCATTTGCCCGCTCGGATCAGCCCCCCGAGCCCGCGCTGATCAAGCTTGCCGGCGTACATCTCACGAATCATGAAAGCGTCCGACATGGTTAACGCTCGCGTCAGCATTTCGATGAGCTCTGCGTGACTGAAAGACACGATGACTTTCTTCGCACGCAACAGACTGCCAACACTCATCGAAAGACTGTCTATACCCATACCCAGCAAGGCCATAACCCCCAGCGGATCACCCGCGAGCTCACCGCAAACACTCACCGGCGTTTTGCTCAGCGCGGCTCCTTCCACGATCTGGCACATGGCCTTCAGGACTGCAGGGTGCAATGAAGAATAGAGATCGGCCACATTTTCGTTATTACGATCGACTGCGAGCAGGTACTGCGTCAGATCGTTGGTGCCAATCGAAACAAAATCGACCATCGAACAGATGTCTTCGATCTGATACACGGCTGACGGCACTTCGATCATGGCACCGATCTTGGGCAGCCATATGGTCTCGCCCAGTTCTTCCTCTATCTCGTCGCGAACGCGATTAATCAGCACCAGTGACTCAACCAGCTCGGCCTTGCCACTGATCATCGGCAACAGGATTTCCAGATTGTTAACGCCGACGTTGGCCCGAATCATTGCGCGTACCTGGGTAACGAAAATCTCGGGATGATCGAGAGTTATGCGCACACCGCGCCACCCGAGAAAGGGATTGGCCTCGTCAATCGGGAAATAACTCAGTGGCTTGTCACCACCGACATCGAGGGTACGCAACACCACAGGCATTCCCTTGAAAGTATCCAGCACGTCCTTGTAAATAAGATATTGCTCCTCTTCACTCGGGAAGCGATCACGGATTTGAAACGGGATCTCGGTGCGATAAAGCCCCACTCCTTCGGCACCGCTGCGCAGCGACGGCGTGTGATCTGACATCAAACCCGAATTTACCAGCAGGGTAACCTGATGCTGGTCAGTCGTAACCGCGGATTGATTCTTGAGTTCGAGCAAGCCCTGCTCAATAGCCTCTTCTTCTTCAAGATACTGACTGTACTCGTCGAGCACCGACTTATCCGGATTGATAAATGCAGATCCGTTATAACCATCGACAACCAGCTTTACCCCATCGAGTTGTTTTACCGGCAAGTTTGGCACGCCCATAACAGCCGGTATACCTAGCGCATGCGCCAGAATCGCAACATGCGAAGAACTACTGCCATGGGCGGATACGATCCCGCTCAGGCAGTCCAGCGGTACATCGGCCAGATCGGTCGCGGTAACTTCATCGCCGACGAGAATGGTCTGATCAGGAAAGTCGAGGTACAGACTTTGCTCAAGCATTAATTTTCGCAGTACGCGCAAGCCGAGATCACGAATATCATTGGCGCGTTCAGCCAGGTAGCGATCTTCCATCTGGGTAAAAACATAAGCATGCTGTTCGACCGTATCCCGCCAGCTGGACGGAGCCCAGTTGCCCGCCTCGATATTTTTTTCGGTGTCATCGATGAGTGACCCACCACTCAACATTTGCGCGTAGGCCAGGAATAAGGCACATTCTTCTTCCGGCAGCGAGGCTCGCATTTTTTCAGCCTGCACGGTCAGTTCCTCACAAACCTTGCGTACCGCTTCCCTGAAACTTCTTAACTCACCCTCAATATCACTGGTTTTCTTGTTCGGCACCGATTCCAGATTCACCCCGCGATTGAGCACCATGGCCTCACCGATGGCCATACCCGGGGCGCCAGCTACGCCCTTGATCACATGGGTGGTCTGCTCGGTACTGAAACGACCCTGACTTTCGGCCCGTTCAATCGAGGTCGCAAGCTGTGCCGCGAGGGTGGTCAGGTAAGCCTCTTCATCTTCGTTAAAGGCATTTTCGGCGCGCTGCACCGAGATGACCCCCAACACTTCGCGGTGGGCGATTATCGGCACACCGAGTAAAATCGGGAACTCGATCTCACCGGAGTCGGGCACCAGCATGAATTTCTTGTGCCCGGGGGCATCGATCAAATTCATCGCTTCGGCGCGCGCGGCAATAGTCCCGACCAGGCCCTGGCCGAGTTCGCGCTTTACCTGGCCAATAATTTTGGGATTCAGGCCTTCACATGCCTGTAAAACCAGCACATTCGGCTCATCCTCATCGGCCAGAAAGATGGTACAGGCATCAGCACTAAGGTCCTGAATCAGACTCCCGGTGATTAACACAAGCGCATGATCGATATCAGGGGCCCGGTTGACCTCCTGTACGATGCGTTGCAGCCTGTGAATCATCGATGCCACTAAATTTATCCCTCCGCGAAAATGAATCAGCCGTCTGCGTTAGCAGCTGCCGATGGTAGTCTGGATTCCAGTT
>JBATHL010000080.1:0-2495 GCA_049666745.1 Gammaproteobacteria bacterium | reverse complement strand
AGTTGCACACTCTCGGCGTCGATGGTGGTTATACCGAGACCGATATCAAGGAAGTTGCGCGCTGTTTTACCGGCTGGTCGTTGCGCTTTCCGGGTGATCTGGGCGGCGACTATGGCGAATTTGTTTTCCAGCCCGGGATTCATGATGATCTCGGTAAGCAGGTACTCGGTAACCCGATTGCAGCGGGTGGCGGGCAAACCGATGGCGAACAGGTGCTCGATATGCTCGCGGCCCACCCGTCGACGGCGACCTTTATCGCCACCAAGTTGTGCCAGCGCTTTATCGGCGATACACCACCGCAAGCGGCGATCGACGCGGTTGCCACGGCATTCACCGATTCTCTCGGCGATATCAAGGATACCCTGCGCGCACTGTTTGAGACGCCTGCGTTTCTCGGCGAGGCCGACTTCAAGTTTACCCGGCCAAGCGAGTACCTGGCAGGGTTGGTGCGCGCGCTGGCGCCGGATACGGATTATCCGCCCGACGGTGATCTGTTGCTGTTTTACGCGCAAAGCATACTCGGGCAGTTACCGTTTTACTGGCCGACGCCGGACGGCTATCCGGACGATGAAAGCTACTGGGCAAGTACCGGTGGCCTGCTGAATCGGTGGCGGCTGTCGTTCCTGAGCTTTGCCGGTATCATCCCGGGGGTGGATGTAATCGAGGTCGATTACCTGCCGATGCTGAACGGTGCCGATACGCTGTCGACGGTGGTCGATGCGATTACAGAGGCGGTGCTGATGCGGCCGCTGTCAGGCGAAGATCGCGACATTATCTTGCAGTGGCTCGAGGACGAGTACGGAGTTACCGCAAACGAGACACTGGCGGCTACTGTGCCGGAGCAGGTGTCGGCGCTGGTGGCGGCGGTACTGATCAGCTCGGTTTATTTTTATTTACGCTAGGAGAAAATGGTGTCGACAACCAACCCAATTGCTGCCCATCCGTCGATCCCCGATCACGATATCCTGGTCTGTGTTTTCCAGCGCGGTGCGGCCGACGGACTTAATGCGCTGGCGCCTTACGGTGACGATGATTACGCAATGCATCGACCGAATATCAAGGTACCTGATCCTGGTCAATTAAATGGCGGCATCGATATCGATGGCTTTTACGCCCTGCATCCGGCATTAAATCCGTTGAAAACGATATACGATGCCGGCGACCTGGCACTGGTACACGCTACCGGGGTACCACACCAGATACGCTCGCATTTTTCCGCGCAAAACCTGATCGAGCGCGGTGTGGTCGACAAGCTTGGACCCAATACCGGCTGGCTCGGCCGTCACCTCGCGTTGATGACACCCGCGTCGAATTCAGCGTTTCGTGCAATTGCGATCAGCGGCAATGTGCCAGTCGCGCTGAGCGGCGCGCAGGAACCGTTGGCGATCGATAATCTCGCCGATTTCGGTTTCGAGCAGGATATTATCGATTCAGGCTACCCGCAGGTACTCGCTGATCTGTTCCGTAACCCGGTTCCGTTTTTCGGTCAGGCCGGCGCCGCGCTCGCGGCGATGGAGGAATTGCGGCTGGCCGATCTTCCATCGATACCAACCGATCCCGGTGCGAGCTATCCTGACTCCCCGCTAGGCAATAAGATGAAGCAGGCGGCACAATTAATTAAATCGAACCTGCCGGTCGAAGTGGTTTGCGTCGATTCCGACGGCTGGGATCACCACGAAAACCTGCCGACCTATATCGATATCTCGCTGACCGAACTGGCAGCGGCAATGAGCGCGTTTTATACAGATATGGGTGCCAGCATGGCGCGTGTCATGGTGCTGGTTTATACCGAGTTCGGACGTCGGGTAGCGGAAAACGGATCTGTCGGTACTGATCACGGAACCGGCAGCCTGGCTTACCTGATGGGTGGCGGCGTCAATGGAGGCCAGGTCATCAGCGCCTGGCCGGGACTCGCTCCGGGAAACCTGGAATACGGAGAGGATCTGAAAATAACCACTGATCTGCGTTCGGTGATATCCGAGTTGCTCAATAAACGCCTCGGTGGCACCGATGTCGGCACGGTTTTCCCCGGATTTGCCGGAGTAACCGATCTGGATGCGTTCCTGGCCTGATTTTTTGCCTCGTGGCGATGGCAGCCGTTGTCACAATCATAGTAAACCCGATAGATACCTGGATCTTGTTTCGAATTAAATAGGGATGGCTAATAGTCTCTATTAAACCTTGAGCACAAGCCAGTGTTTACCTTGTGAATAACGATCGGCATGGCTATGATGCTCGGTCTAAAACATGGGACTAGCGAGGTTTCTGATGAAAGTGTGTGTACTCGGCGCCGCCGGTGGAATCGGCCAGCCACTATCTCTGTTACTCAAGTTACAGCTCCCCGCGGGCAGCGAGCTGGCGTTGTATGATGTAGCGCCTTTTACCCCGGGTGTTGCGGTCGACTTGAGTCATATTCCAACGGATGTCTGTGTGACCGGTTATGTTGGTGACGATGACGCGGCTGCGATGCAGGATGCTGATATTGTCGTTATTCC
>JBATHL010000079.1:0-13506 GCA_049666745.1 Gammaproteobacteria bacterium | reverse complement strand
CAAAAGAATATGATCGCCGACGCATAAAACAGAACGTACAGTGGCTGTCCCGGTGACAGTGTCGCTGAAATATCCTGCAACCAGCGCATGCCTTCGGCCTGCCCGAACCAGCTACCCATCGTGGCCGGAAACAGGATTATGCTGGAAGCGAAAATCGGGGGAATAACACCCGCCATGTTCAACTTCAGCGGCAAGTGACTGCTTTGCGCCGCATACATCTTCCGTCCCTGCTGTCGCTTGGCATAGTTCACTGTAATACGCCGTTGCCCGCGTTCGACGAAAACAACAAAATAAGTTACCGCCAGCACACCGACAAACAGTGCCAGGATTACCAGCGAGTTCAGTTCACCGGTACGTACCAGTTCAAAGGTGCCACCGATCGCCGACGGCAATCCGGCGACAATACCGGCAAAAATCAATACCGAAATACCGTTACCGATGCCGCGCTCGGTGATTTGTTCGCCCAGCCACATCAAAAACATGGTGCCGGTGACCAGCGTGACCGCCGCGGTAAAAATGAAAGACGGCCCAGGATTGACCACCAATGCCGCGCCACCGCTACCGCTTTGACTAGACAATGCAATCGAAATACCAATCGACTGGAAGGTTGCCAACATTACCGTGCCATAACGGGTGTACTGCGTAATCTTGCGTCGGCCTGACTCGCCTTCCTTTTTCAGCTGCTCAAGCCTGGGTACCGATACGGTCAACAACTGCATGATGATCGAAGCCGAAATATACGGCATGACGCCGAGTGCAAAAATCGACATGCGCTCCAGTGCACCCCCGGAAAACATGTTGAACATACCCAGAATGCCGGTACGTTGCTGGTCGAAAATTTCGCGCATGACGTTAATATCGATTCCAGGTACCGGTATGAAGGTTCCGATACGGAATATGATCAACGCCCCAATTACAAAAAAGATACGTCGACGCAACTCGCTCAGGGAACCCCCTGAGAGACTACCGGCCAACTGTTGTGCGGAAGGACCAGCCACGATAAACCTATGCTACCTGGCCACCGGCAGCTTCTATCGCTGCACGTGCGCCTTTGGTCACGACAACGCTGGGCTCGATACTGACCTTGCGCGTCAACTCACCCGACAGGATGATCTTGGCCCGGTGGGTCTGAGTCGGAACCAGGTTGGCATCGATCAACGCTTTCAGGTTGATGATGTCGAGACCGGATTTTTCGATTTCACTGAGGCGAACCTCGGCCGAAAAGCGGGACTTGCGCGAGGTAAAGCCGAATTTGGGCAAGCGCATCTGCAATGGCATTTGTCCACCTTCGAAGCCGGCACGTACACCGCCGCCAGAACGTGATTTCTGACCCTTGTGTCCGCGACCCGCAGTTTTACCGCTACCAGAACCAATACCACGACCCACACGCTTGGATGCTTTGGTAGACCCCTTGGCGGGTTTCAAATTATTCAGGTACATCACGCTTCCTCGACGTTCAACATATAGTGAACCCTGTTGATCATGCCGCGATTTTCCGGGGTGTCAATCACTTGCACTGTCTGGTGCATACGACGTAAACCCAGTCCGGCGACACAAGCCTTGTGTGAAGCCAGGCGACCATGCTTGCTGCGCACCAGGGTCACGCTTAGACGTTTGATGCCCGAATCCGCCTTTGCTGCAGCTGCTTTTTTTGGCGCAGCTTTCGGCGCCGCGGTTTCGGCGACAACCTTTGCTTCGGCCTTAGGCGCCGCTTTCTTGGCGACAGCTTTCTTGGCGACAGCTTTCTTGGCCGCGGCCTTCTTGGTCGCAGCTTTCTTCACCGCAGTCTTTTTCGCGGTTTTGGTCACTTTTTCTTCTTCGTCGGCCATCACATTAACTCGTAATTTCTTCAACGGTTTTGCCACGCTTGGCAGCAATATCTTGTGGTGATTTCATGTTTTGCAAGCCACTGATAGTCGCGCGCACCAGGTTGATCGGGTTACGCGAACCGTTACACTTGGCCAGCACGTTATGTACACCGACGGCTTCAAAAACCGCACGCATCGCACCACCGGCAATAACACCGGTACCTTCAGAGGCCGGCTGCATGTAAACCTTGGCCGCACCATGACGCGCATTTAACGGGTATTGCAAGGTACCGTTAATAATCGCGACCGTGGTCAGGTTGGCACGAGCCTTTTCCATTGCTTTCTGGATCGCCAGCGGCACTTCACGCGCCTTGCCATAGCCAAAGCCGACCTTGCCATTACCGTCACCCACTACGGTGAGCGCAGTAAAGCCAAACTGACGGCCACCTTTGACAACCTTGGCCACGCGATTGACCGCGACCAGTTTTTCCATCAGGTCGTCGCCAGCATTACTGTTTCTGTGATCTGCCATTCAAATCTCCCGCCCCAGGCGGCCTTAAAATTTCAAACCGTTTTCACGCGCAGAATCGGCCAGGGCCTTGACTCTACCGTGATACTTAAAACCGGAGCGATCAAATGCCACCGACTCGATCCCGGCAGCTTTCGCTTTTTGCGCAATAATCTTACCCACGGCGGTTGCCGCATCGACATTGCCCGAGTACTTGACGGCCTTTTTGACATCAGCCGACAGGGTTGACGCGGAGGCAACCACTTTTCCGGTCTCACCGGAGAAAACCTGTGCATAGGTATGGCGCGGAGTACGATGCACGCAGAGTCGATTGACACCCATTGATGCAATCTTGGCACGTGTGCGACGCGAACGTCTGGTTCGGGATGCTTTCTTATCCATAATCTACCTACTTCTTCTTCGCTTCTTTTCTGACGATTTGTTCGTCGGCATATTTAACACCTTTGCCCTTGTATGGCTCGGGTGGCCTGTAAGCGCGTATTTCGGCACAGACCTGGCCGACCTTCTGCTTGTCGCAACCGCGTACGATGATTTCGGTAGCAATCGGGGTTTCTATCTCGATTCCCTCGGGTACCTGGTAATTAACCGGGTGCGACAATCCGAGCGACAGGTTGAGTTGTTTACCCTGGGCCTGTGCACGGTAACCGACGCCAACCAGCTGCAGTTTCTTTTCGAAACCGTTAGCGACACCTTCGACTAGACCGCTGATCAGCGAACGCATGGTTCCGGTAACCGCGAGCGACGATTTTCGCGCATCCTTCGGCGACAGGGTCAGAACATTGTCTTCCTGATTCAGATTGACCGCATCGTGCAAAGTCAACGTGAGGAAACCCCTGGGGCCCTTGGCGGAGACTTCACTGCCTTTGATGCTGAATTCAACATTGCCAGGCAATTCGATTGGTTGTTTCGCTATTCTGGACATTTCATTAACCTAAACGACCGAACAGATGACTTCGCCACCGAAGCCGGCAGCACGCGCCTGACGATCGGTCATTACCCCTTTCGAGGTTGAGATAATCGCGATGCCGAGCCCACCGTTAACCGATGGCAAATCATCTTTCGACTTAAAAATGCGCAGACCGGGGCGACTGATGCGTCGCATCTGTTCAATTACCGGTTTGCCCTGGTAGTACTTCAATTCAATGACCAGCTGTTTCAGGCTATCGTCTGAAACCTTGAAATCACTGATATATCCTTCGTCCTTGAGCACAGCCGCAATTCTCGACTTCTGCTTGGACGCGGGCATTTTTACGCTAACCTTGCTCGCCTTTTGCGCATTGCGCACACGAGTCAACATATCTGCGATGGGATCTTGTAAGCTCATCTTAGTCCTCTTACCAACTTGCCTTGACCAGACCCGGAATATCGCCACGCATTGCGGCTTCACGGATCTTGTTGCGGCAAAGGCCGAATTTGCGGTAAACACCATGGGGTCTTCCGGTGATCCGGCAGCGGTTCTGCTGGCGCACGGCCGCTGAATCACGCGGCAGCTTTTGCAGTTTCTCGACTGCTGCCATCTTTTCGTCGTAGGTCGACTCAGCACTGATGATTGTCGCCTTCAACTTGCTGCGTTTTTGCGCGTATTTCGCCACCAGGCGGCTACGCTTCAGTTCACGCTGTACCATGGAATTCTTTGCCATAATCTAAACTCGTCTAACCTCTAAAGGGAAATTGAAAAGCGGCTAATAACGCACGTCCTTCATCGTCGTTACGCGCAGTTGTGGTAATGCTGATATTAAGCCCACGCAGCTTGTCAATTTTGTCATAGTCGATTTCCGGGAAGGCGATCTGCTCGGTCATTCCCATGTTGTAATTACCCTGTCCGTCGAACGCCTTCGGACTGAGACCACGAAAATCACGAATTCGCGGAATCGAAAAATTTACCAGGCGATCGAGGAATTCATACATCTTGTCACGACGCAGTGTTACCTTGCAGCCGATAGGCATCTCTTCGCGAATCTTGAACCCGGCGATCGCTTTCTTGGCCAGGGTAACCACCGGCTTCTGGCCGGCGATCAGCGTCATATCCTCGACCGCATGGTCGATTATCTTCTTGTCCTGCGAGGCTTCGCCGACACCCATGTTGAGGGTGATCTTGGTGATCCGCGGGATTTCCATCGCCGACTTGTAGGAAAACTGCGTTTGCAAATCTTTCGCTACAGTGTCTCGGTAATATTGTTCTAGTCTGGTCATTGTCTAAATCCTAAATATCCACGACTTCGCCGTTAGATTTGAAGTAACGGACTTTGCGTTCATCTTCCAGGGTTTTGAATCCAACCCGATCACCCTTCTGGGTGTGCGGATTGAACAGCATCACGTTGGAAATCTGGATCGGGGACTCCTGATCGAGGATACCGCCAGCGTCGCCACTACGCGGATTGCCCTTGACGTGCTTCTTCACCATGTTGACGTTTTCCACCAACAGGCGACCATCGTCCAGTCGCTTCAGTACGTTGCCGCGCTGGCCCTTGCTGCGCCCCGCGATCACGATTACTTCATCACCCTTCTTAATCTTTTGCATAACTCTTATCCGGCTACAGCACTTCAGGCGCCAGTGAAATAATTTTCATGAACTTTTCGCCGCGCAGCTCGCGGGTTACCGGTCCAAAAATACGCGTGCCGATCGGTTGCAGGTTATTGTTCAGGATAACTGCCGCGTTACCGTCGAACTTGATCGCAGAACCATCGGGTCGACGCACACCGTGCGCGGTGCGTACAACGATAGCATTATAAACTTCGCCCTTCTTGACCTTGCCGCGCGGGATAGCATCCTTGATGCTAACCTTGATGATGTCGCCAATCGCAGCATAACGGCGCTTGGAACCACCGAGCACCTTGATGCATTGCATCTTGCGCGCACCGCTGTTATCGGCGGCATTTAAAACTGTTTGCATTTGAATCATAGCTTGTTACCTGCGCGCTCTAGTTTGCTTTCTCGACGACCTTGACCAGTTTCCATGACTTGGTTTTGGAAATTGGACGGCATTCTGAAATTTGGACGGTATCACCGACACCACATTCATTATTTTCATCGTGAATGTGTAACTTGGTCGACTTTTTCATGAACTTGCCGTAAATCGGGTGTTTCACTTTACGCTCGATCAGAACCACTGCCGATTTGTCCATCTTGTCGCTGACAACCGAAGCAGTCTGGATTCTTAACACCTTTTCATTCATGACTCTTTACCACCACGGTTTTCATTCATTACGGTCTTTACGCGCGCGATATTCTTACGCACATTGGTAATCTGATCGCTGCGCACCGCATCCGGGTTTAAACCCTGTTGCATACGCAGATTGAACTGTTCGCGACGCAATGCGAGTAGCTCCTCACGCAGCTCTTTTTCTGATTTCCCACGTAGTTCTGTAGCATTCATTACATTACGGTCCTGGAAACAAATGTTGTCTTGAAGGGAAGCTTGGCAGCGGCCAGGCGAAATGCCTCGCGGGCAATAACTTCATTAACACCTTCCATTTCGTAGAGCACGCGACCTGGCTGAATCTTGCACACCCAGTATTCGACATTACCCTTACCTTTACCCATGCGCACTTCAAGCGGTTTCTTGGAAACCGGCACGTCCGGAAAAACACGGATCCAGATCTTTCCGCCACGCTTGACATGGCGCGTCATCGCCCGACGTGCGGCTTCAATCTGGCGCGCGGTAATCTTGCCACGCTCCACGGCCTTGAGTCCGAATTCACCGAAGCTGACTTTACTACCCGTAGTCGCGAGGCCTCGATTACGACCCTTAAACTGTTTACGGAATTTTGTTCTTTTAGGCTGTAACATAACTGGGTTCTCTTACTTTGCCGCCTGCTGGCCACTCGAGTCCTTGTTTGCAAGATCGAAAACTTCGCCCTTGTAAATCCAGACCTTGACGCCGAGGATGCCGTAAGTAGTCAGCGCTTCGGCAAAACCGTAGTCGACATCGGCACGCAGTGTGTGCAGCGGTACGCGACCTTCGCGGTACCATTCGTTACGCGCAATTTCAGCCCCGTTGAGGCGGCCGGAAACATTAATCTTGATGCCCTCGGCACCGATACGCATTGCGTTGGTGACTGAGCGGCGCATCGCGCGACGGAACATGACACGACGCTCCAGTTGCGAGGCGATACCTTCCGCAACCAGTTGCGCATCAAGCTCCGGCTTGCGAATTTCTTCGATACTGATCTTGACGTTGTTGATATGAGCCGAAACCAGCGCCGCAACTTCGATGCGCAGTTTTTCAATATCTTCACCTTTCTTACCGATGATGATACCGGGACGCGCGGTGTGAATGGTTACCGCAACCGATTTCGCCGGCCGCGATATCTGAATCCGGCTAACCGCAGCCTGCGCCAGTTTCTTTTTCAGAAACTCGCGAATTTTCAGATCTTCATCGAGAAAATCTGCGAATTGGGCTGTATCCGCGTACCACTTTGAGGTCCAGTCGGTGGCAATACCGAGACGGAAACCTGTTGGATGTACTTTTTGTCCCATGTCTGCCTCTTTAACTATCCGCAACAGTCACGGTAATGTGACTGGTACGCTTTACAATTCGATTTCCACGTCCCTTGGCACGCGCGCGCATGCGCTTCATGCTGGGGCCCACATCCACAAAGATCGACGAAACCTTGAGTTCGTCAATATCGGCACCGTCGTTGTGCTCGGCATTGGCAATAGCCGACTCGAGCACCTTACGCACCATCACAGCGGCTTTCTTGTTGCTGAAAGTCAGCAAGGTCAACGCTTTTTCGACTGGCATTCCGCGCACCTGGTCTGCTACCAGGCGGCATTTTTGCGCCGAAATCTTGGCGTGGCGATGTTTAGCAGAGGTTTGCATATCGATTACCTATCTCTTCGCTTTCTTATCGACGATATGGCCACGGTAGGTACGAGTCAGCGAAAATTCGCCCAGTTTATGACCCACCATGTTCTCGTTAATCAATACCGGCACATGCTGCCGTCCGTTATGAATCGCGATGGTCAAGCCAACCATTTCGGGCACGATCATGGAACGTCGCGACCAGGTCTTGATCGGACGCTTGTTATTACTGGCAACCGCTTCCAGCACCTTGTTCATCAGGTGCTGATCAATAAACGGGCCTTTTCTCAGTGAGCGTGGCATCTACTATTTCCTCTTATTCCGACGACGCACGATAAGGTTGTCGGTACGTTTGTTCGAACGTGTCTTGAATCCCTTGGCCGGGGTACCCCAGGGTGAAACCGGATGACGGCCACCGGAAGTACGACCTTCACCACCACCATGCGGGTGATCTACCGGGTTCATTGCAACACCACGCACGGTAGGACGAACCCCACGCCAGCGGGTCGCACCAGCCTTGCCCAACGAGCGCAGGCTATGCTCGCCGTTGCCGACTTCGCCAATCACGGCGCGACAGTCAGCGAGTACTTTGCGTGTTTCGCCAGAACGCAGACGCAGGGTAGCGTAGCCACCATCGCGGGCTACAAACTGTGCTGAAGTTCCTGCCGAACGCGCGATCTGCGCGCCCTTGCCCGGCTTCAGTTCGACGCAATGAACAACCGAACCCACGGGTACTTTGCGCAGCGGCAGACAATTACCGTTCTTGATACTGGCATCTTCTCCGGAACGGACTCTAGCGCCCTCGGCAATGCCCCTGGGAGCGATGATGTAACGGCGTTCGCCATCCATGTACTTCAGCAACGCGATGTGCGCACTGCGATTAGGATCGTATTCGATACGCTCTACTACGGCGTCGATGCCATCCTTGTTGCGTTTGAAGTCGATAAGCCGGTAGTGTTGCTTGTGACCACCGCCTATATGACGCGTAGTGATCCGTCCAGCATTATTGCGCCCACCGGTCTTCGCCTTCTTTTCCAGTAACGCGGCGAAGGGCTTGCCCTTGTGCAGCCCCGGGGTCTTGACCGAAACGACGAAACGGCGACCGGGTGAAGTTGGTTTTGCTTTAATCAACGCCATGATGCTTAACCACCTATGGATGCAAGGTCGATTTCGTGACCCTGTTCGAGTGAAACATATGCCTTTTTCCAGTCCGAGCGCTTGCCGCGGCGTGCACCCTGGCGCTTGGTCTTGCCTTTCATATTGGTAGTGCGCACGTTGGCAACCTTGACGTTGAACAACTGCTCGACCGCTGCCTTGATTTCCGGTTTCTTAGCGTCACTGGCCACCTGGAAAACCGCCTGGTTGGCGACATCGCCTAGCGTTGCCGATTTCTCGGAAATATGTGGCGCTCTGATAATTTGAAAAATTCTTTCCTGATTCATGCCAAACGCTCCTCGAGCTTTTTCAGCGCTGCCTCGTCGATGACAACCTTTTCCTGCTGCAGCAGGCTTACCGGATCAACAATCGAGATATCCATCACCTGAATATTTGGAATATTGCGTGCCGCCAGGTATACCGCGGAATCGAGTCCATCAGTCAGCAGCAGCGCATCATCGATGCCGAGTTCAGTAAGACGGGCCTGCATCTGTTTGGTCCTGGGCTCGGTAACACCCAGCTTGTCGATCAGGATCAGGCGATCCTGGCGTACCAGCTCGGAAACCAGGCTGCGCATGCCGACGCGGTACATTTTTTTGTTCAGTTTTTTGCTGTAGTCACGTGGCGTAGCCGCGAAAGTCACTCCGCCGGAACGCCAGATCGGGCTGCGAATGGTACCTGCACGTGCGCGACCGGTACCTTTCTGCCGCCACGGCTTGGCACCGCCGCCACTCACTTGTGAGCGGGTCTTTTGCGCTTTGCTGCCGGCACGACCCGATGCCATATATGACACGACTAATTGATGCACCAGCGCCTCGTTAAAGCTGGCTGCAAAAGCATCGTCGGAAACGGATACCTTTTTCTTCGAGTTATGAATCGCTATGTCCATTTCTTGAATTCTCTATTAAAGCTCTGCTGTTATGCCTTGGACGCCGGACGAATAATTACATCACCAGTTTTCGAACCGGGTACCGCACCCTTGATTAACAAAAGGTTGCGTTCGGCATCGACCCTGACGACTTCGAGGTTTTGCGTAGTGGTGTTCGCGGCACCCATATGGCCTGACATCTTCTTACCCTTGAAAACGCGTCCCGGGGTCTGGTTTTGACCGATAGAACCGTTGGCACGGTGGGATATCGAGTTGCCGTGGGTGGCGTCCTGCATGGTAAAATTATGACGTTTAACGCCGCCCTGAAAGCCTTTACCCTTGGAGACTCCGGATACATCGACGATCTGGCCCTGTTCGAACAGGTCAACCTTGAATTCCGCGCCGAGTTCGATCTCTTCGACCGAATCAAGACGAAATTCCCAGGCACCGCGCCCGGCTTCGACGCCTGCTTTTTTATAGTGCCCGGCCATAGGTCTGGTCACGCGGCTGGCACGGCGAGTACCGGTAACAACCTGCACCGCTACGTAACCGTCCGTTTCGACTGTTTTAATCTGCGAGACCCGATTGGGCTCGACTTCGATAACCGTTACCGGGACCGAAACACCTTCATCGGAAAAAACCCGGGTCATACCGACTTTTCGTCCTACCAAACCGAGAGACATTGTTAAACCTCAAAAATAAATTAGCTGTTGCATTTGATTAATTCATCCGCGAATTTTCAAATGACGAAAAACACAAGCATTCTGCATTTTTCTTTCGTTATCAATGACTTGATTGCCGTTAACAACGCCTGCAATTCCCTTTGCAGCGGCCGACCAAATACTGTCGCCGTATAAAATTCTACCCATTTTCGAACGTGCGGCCCGATACGGGAGATCCGTATCAGGCCGCGAGGGCGCGCACTATACCAGATAAAAATCTGGAAGTTAAGCGTTATATAGCAATTTTTGGACCACCTTAGCCCGGTAGCCCGGGATCAGACCCCGATGACACTTACTTAAGCCAGAATTCTGGCCGGTGTAAAGCAAAACACTGATGCATCCAGAGTTCGACTACGGTCGGATGATTGGGGAAGTTTTTGCGAATGCCTCTGCGGCTTCGCCGCCTGCGGTTTACTTCGCAAAAACTTCCCCAATCATTCGACCTCTTGCGAAACTTCCTGCTATTCCACTGGATACCGCGGTCAAGCCGCGGTATGACAACACCACTCGGGGTCAGACCCTCTCGACAATTGGACTGTCCGGGCGTTACGAGCGGCTTCCCGGTAAGGCGGATTTCAGCGAGATACCGTGAGCGTACGCGCAGTACGCGATCGGTTCGAGTGGAAATCCAACGCCGCCGGGGAGTCGCGCAGTAGCCCGGTCAGTTCAATTTGATCTGGACGTCGACACCGGCTGCCAGATCGAGCTTCATCAGCGCATCGACAGTCTTATCGGTAGGATCGACAATATCCATCAACCGCTTATGGGTCCTGATCTCGTACTGATCACGGGCATCCTTGTTCACATGGGGCGAAACCAGGATCGTAAAACGCTCCTTGCGGGTCGGTAAAGGAATGGGACCCTTGACGCGCGCACCGGTACGTTTTGCGGTTTCGACAATTTCAGCCGCCGACCGGTCTATCAAACGATGGTCAAATGCCTTCAGACGAATACGGATATTTTGATTTGTTGCCATTTTAATTACTCGTTAATCTTGGATACGACGCCGGCACCCACGGTACGGCCGCCTTCACGGATCGCAAAACGCAGGCCATCTTCCATCGCAATCGGCGCGATCAGCATCACTTCCATCTTCACATTGTCACCCGGCATGACCATCTCAACTCCCGATGGCAGCTCACAGGCACCGGTCACATCCGTGGTACGAAAATAAAACTGCGGACGGTAACCATTGAAGAACGGCGTATGACGGCCCCCTTCTTCCTTCGACAAAATATAGACTTCACATTCAAACTTGGTGTGGGGCGTAATCGATCCCGGCTTCGCCAGTACCTGGCCACGTTCGACATCTTCACGCTTCGTGCCACGCAACAATATACCGACGTTGTCGCCCGCTTCACCCTGGTCCAGCAGCTTGCGGAACATCTCGACACCCGTACAGGTTGTCTTCTCGGTCGCCTTGATACCAACGATCTCGATTTCCTCGCCAACCTTGACGATGCCACGCTCGATTCGGCCCGTTACCACGGTGCCACGACCTGAAATAGAGAATACGTCTTCTACCGGCATCAGGTAGTCACCGTCGGTCGCACGCTCGGGTTCCGGTACGTAAGAGTCCAGGGCTTCCACCAGCTTGACGATCGACGGTACGCCGATCTCGCTGTCGTCACCTTCCAGAGCCTTCAGCGCCGATCCAATCACGATCGGGGTATCGTCACCCGGAAAATCATAAGCGTCCAGCAACTCCCGGATTTCCATTTCCACCAGTTCCAGCAGTTCATCGTCGTCAACCATGTCCGCCTTGTTCATGTAGACCACGATATAAGGCACGCCTACCTGGCGTGACAGCAGAATGTGTTCACGTGTTTGCGGCATCGGGCCATCGGCCGCCGATACCACCAGGATCGCGCCGTCCATCTGCGCCGCTCCGGTAATCATGTTCTTCACGTAATCCGCGTGTCCCGGGCAGTCAACATGGGCGTAGTGACGATTATTCGACTCGTACTCCACGTGCGAGGTCGCAATCGTGATTCCACGCGCTTTTTCTTCCGGCGCATTATCAATCTCGTCGAATGCCTTGACTTCACCGCCCTGCAGTTCCGCCATTACCTTGGTCAACGCCGCCGTCAGGGTCGTCTTACCGTGATCAACGTGTCCGATAGTGCCCACATTTACGTGGGGCTTGGTTCTCTGAAATTTCTCTTTTGACATCAGCTTATTCTCACTTTTATCGGCTAATCACAGCCTGTTAAACATGTTACTAATACTGGTGCTCATAACAAGAATCGAACTTGTGACCTCTTCCTTACCAAGGAAGTGCTCTACCGACTGAGCTATATGAGCCTTAAACCTCATTCCGATCGTGCACCGCTTTAATACTGGAGCGGGTGGCGGGAATCGAACCCGCGTCATCAGCTTGGAAGGCTGAGGTAATAGCCACTATACGACACCCGCTTAAAATCGTTACCCTGCTCCTGATTGGACTCCTTAATATATACAGTGCCAAAATCAAGGATGGTGGAGGGGGGTGGATTCGAACCACCGAAGGCAGTGCCAACAGATTTACAGTCTGTCCCCTTTGGCCACTCGGGAACCCCTCCAGCAAGGTGCGTATTCTCTACACGCCCCCCGGGCATGTCAATAGCGATGAATCGTAAATCATCTAACACATCAATAGCTTAGTTACTTTGCTGCACGTCGTTCATTAACTTCCTTGATAACTTCCTCGGCCACGTTCTTCGGGCACGGCATATAGTGCTCGAATTCCATCGAAAACTGTCCACGACCCGAGGTCATGGTACGCAAATCACCGATATAACCGAACATATCCGATAATGGTACGTTGGCCTTGACGCGCACACCCGTTGCGGTCGGCTCCTGGGACTTGATCATGCCACGGCGGCGGTTAAGATCGCCGATAACGTCACCGACATGATCCTCGGGAACAAACACGTCAACCTTCATGATCGGCTCCATCAGCTGTGGCGAAGCCTTCGGGATAGTCTGGCGATAGGCTGACCGGGCAGCAATTTCAAACGCAACCGCGGAAGAATCCACCGCGTGAAAAGCACCATCAAACAGCGTGATCTTGACGTCGAGTAACGGAAAACCGGCCAGTACACCCTCTTGCATGCAGCTGGCGAATCCCTTTTCGATCGCCGGCCAGAATTCCCGCGGGACGTTACCACCGGTTACCTTAGATTCAAACTGGTAGCCACTGCCGGTCTCGCCAGGCTCGACTATGTAATCGATCTTGCCAAACTGGCCAGAACCACCAGTTTGCTTCTTGTGCGTGTAACTGTCTTCGACGCGTTGCGTAATGGTTTCACGGTAGGCAACCTGCGGCTTACCGACCTCGACGTCGACCATGTGCGTACGACGCAAAATATCAACCTTGATATCGAGATGCAGCTCGCCCATGCCCTTGATAATGGTTTCGCCGCTCTCTTCATCGGTTTCAACATAAAAAGAGGGATCTTCCTTGACCATCTTGCCAATCGCGATGCTCATTTTCTCCGACGCCGCCTGATCTTTGGGCTTGACCGCGATCGAGATTACCGGATCCGGGAACACCATCGGTTCCAGCGTGGCCGGATTCTTGGCATCCGCCAGCGTGTGACCGGTCTGCACGTTCTTCAAACCCACCAGCGCGACAATG
>JBATHL010000078.1:0-6446 GCA_049666745.1 Gammaproteobacteria bacterium | reverse complement strand
GTACCTGGACCACGGTCTGGACCGACCTGTTGACCGACCTGGATTACTACAAGGGTCGTGCCTACGCGATCGAAGACGTACCGGGTGATGACACCTGCTTCTACGCCTTTGTTGCCTATCCGATTGATCTGTTCGAGGAAGGTTCTGTTGTTAACGTGCTGACCTCTCTGGTTTGTAACGTCTTTGGTTTCAAGGCGCTGCGCGCACTGCGCCTGGAAGATATACGCTTCCCGATCGCCTACGTCATGACCTGTAACGGTCCGCCCAACGGTATCCAGGTTGAACGCGACAAGATGAACAAGTACGGTCGGCCGCTGCTCGGTTGCACCATCAAACCCAAGCTCGGATTGTCGGCGAAGAATTACGGGCGCGCGGTTTACGAATGCCTGCGCGGCGGCCTCGATTTCACCAAGGACGACGAAAACGTCAATTCACAGCCGTTCATGCGTTGGAACCATCGTTTCGACTTCTGCATGGAAGCGATTCACAAGGCCGAGGCTGAAACCGGCGAGCGCAAGGGGCATTATCTCAACGTCACCGCGCCGACGCCTGAAGAAATGTACAAGCGCGCCGAATACGCCAAGTCGCTGGGCGCGCCGATCATCATGCATGACTACCTGACCGGCGGTTTCTGCGCCAACACCGGTCTCGCGCAGTGGTGCCGGGACAACGGCATCCTGCTGCACATCCACCGCGCGATGCACGCGGTACTCGACCGCAACCCGACGCACGGCATCCACTTCCGCGTGCTGGCCAAGGCATTGCGCCTTTCCGGCGGCGATCACCTGCACTCCGGTACCGTGGTCGGCAAGCTCGAGGGCGATCGCGAGGCGACGCTGGGCTGGATAGATATCATGCGCGACAGGTACATCAAGGAAGACCGCAGCCGTGGCATTTTCTTCGATCAGGACTGGGGCTCGATGCCGGGGGTCTTACCGGTCGCCTCGGGTGGTATCCACGTCTGGCACATGCCGGCGCTGGTAAGCATCTTCGGTGACGATTCGGTACTTCAGTTCGGTGGCGGTACCCTCGGTCATCCCTGGGGTAACGCCGCTGGCGCTGCCGCCAACCGGGTTGCGCTCGAAGCCTGCGTGCAGGCACGTAATGAAGGCC
Source organism: Gammaproteobacteria bacterium (assembly GCA_049666745.1). Classification (GTDB taxonomy): domain Bacteria; phylum Pseudomonadota; class Gammaproteobacteria. Next base: position 5,333 of record JBATHL010000078.1, on the reverse strand, counting down.
GTGAAATTGAAAAGGAAGGCAAGGACATTCTCACCAATGCGGCCAAGTCCAGTCCGGAGCTCAAGGCGGCGATGGAAACCTGGAAGGAAATCAAATTTGAGTTCGATACCGTCGACAAGCTCGACGTTGCCCATCGATAAGAGGATACGAACATGAGTGATATTCAAGACTACCAATCTAGCCTCGCCGATCCGGCGAGCCGGAAATTCGAAACTTTTTCCTACCTGCCGGAAATGAACGCGGAGCAAATTCGTCGCCAGGTCCAGTATATCGTCGCGCAGGGCTGGAATCCCGGCATCGAGCATACCGAACCGGAAAACGCGGCGGACAACTACTGGTACATGTGGAAGTTGCCGATGTTTGGTGAGGACGATGTTGATACCATCATCAACGAGTGCGTCGCCTGCCATAACGCGCATCCCAACAACCACGTGCGCCTGCTGGGATTCGACAACTATGCCCAGTCGGCCGGTGCGTCGATGGTCATTTACCGCGGCAACCCGGTATAGGTTGGCGCCATGGCCGAAGTGGCAAGTCAGATGCAGATAGTTGAAACCGACCGCGACCAGTACCTGGTAAAACAGGAGCCCTACTATCGTGCGGTCGCGGACGAGGTCGAAAACTACCAGGCGGCCTACCAGGTGCGCATGCCGGTGATGCTGAAAGGCCCCACCGGCTGCGGTAAATCACGCTTTGTCGAATACATGGCCTGGAAGCTGCAAAAGCCGCTAATCAGCGTCGCCTGCACCGAGGATATGACCGCCTCGGACCTGGTGGGGCGTTACCTGCTCGATATTAACGGTACCCGCTGGCAGGATGGCCCGCTGACAGTTGCTGCGCGTATCGGGGCCATCTGCTACCTCGATGAAATTGTCGAGGCGCGCCAGGATACGACGGTGGTTATTCACCCGCTGACCGATCATCGACGCGAGTTGCCACTGGAGAAGAAAGGCGAGCTGGTCAAGGCACACGAGGATTTTCAGATCGTCATTTCCTACAACCCGGGCTACCAGTCGTTGATGAAGGATTTGAAACAATCCACCAAGCAGCGTTTTGGCGGGATCGATTTTAATTATCCCGAGACCGGGGTCGAAGTCGAAATCGTGACTCATGAAGGTGGTGTTGATGCAGAAATCGCCAGCAAACTGGTGCAGGTTGGTACCAGCTCGCGAAATCTGAAAGGACATGGTCTCGATGAGGGCATGTCCACCCGATTGCTTATTTATGCAGCGCAACTGATAGCCGAGGGCGTTGCACCCGCAGCCGCCTGTCGCATGGCACTGGTGACCCCGCTCACCGACGACCCCGATATGCGAGATACGCTCTACGCCGCGGTCGATACCTACTTCTGATCAGCGGATCGGCCGAAATGCAGGCGACTCTTCTAAACCCTGTCATCCCGCGGCCTGACCGCGGGATCCAGTATACCGGTAAAACTGCAGGTGCCTCTGGATACCGCGGTCAGAGCCGCTGTATGACAGGTGGGGCCGCGCGCTCAAGCGGCGGGGATGACAGTTAAGTCCCATGCATCCCGAGCTCGCCGAATACCTGCAGTGCATCGATCCCGATGATCTCGGGAACCTGGAGGCGGTCGAGGCCTCCTGGCTCGAGGCGCAACGTATCATGTCGCCACAGGGTCTCGAAAATTACCTGGTCGGCATCAAGGCCATGTGCACGCTGGGCAAGGGCCAGGACCTGGTTCTGACCTACGTGCAGGAAATGCCGGTGGTGGCGAAGGAAGTCGGCGAAGATATCGTGCCCGACACGATCGAGGCGATCATGAAACTGTCATCGCTGACCTCGGGTGCGGTGATTACGCTGATTCTGGCCAACCTGCCGCTGGCGGCAACCCGCCTCGGCGATGCTGAGCTATTACGCGGTTACCTGAAGCTATTACATCAGCTTGCCGGCAAGGCACCGCGCGGGCTACGGCCGATGATGGAATCTTTAAGCGAACTGCTGTCGAAACTGACGCTGGGTGGTTTACGACGCTGGGCGATGTGGGGCGCGCAGGCGTATCAACGCGATATCGAAGGGCAGGGCACCTATTTCGGCCTGCTGACCGAGACCTCGAAATCGTTACTGCAGCGGGAGCGGCGGGGTACGCTGTTCGTCGATAACCACCGCAAGCTCAATTTTTACCTGCGTGCGCTGTGGGCGCGCGCATTTTTCATGCGCCCGACCGCGGACGATTTCGAAACCCGTCAGGGCAGCAGACCCTATATCGAAAACCACCTGGTGCATCTGCCCGACGCATTCGATCGTTTCGATGGCATCGACGGTATCGATGTCTATCGAGCGGCGGCCGCGCACGCCGCGGCGCATATCGTTTATACAACGGAATCGATTAAGGCCGATGATCTGAGCCCGGCGCAACGCTGCATGATCGAAATTTTCGAGGATGCCAGGGTCGAATTTCTCGCCTACAGTCGGTTCCCCGGATTACGTCGCCTGTGGTTCAGGTTTTTCGAACATGCGCTCGAAATCGAGGCGCTCGATCGTCACCCGGCCGTTGATTTGATGTTACGCCTGAATCTCGCTCTGCTGGATGCGAACTACTGCGACGACGAGGATTGGATCGTCGATATCGCCAGCCGTTATCGCAAGCTGCTCGAGGCAGAAGCTGTCGATCGATCGCTGGTACGCGAATTCGGCCTGGAATTTTATTCAGTACTCGGCAGGCGCGAAAAAATACCAGCGCTGCGACTGCTGCAGGATTCGCCGGTGCCGTATCGTGACGATAACCGTTACCTGTGGAGCCTGGGTGAAAATGGTCCCGACGCCGGCGATTTTGAGACCTTGCCGTGGCGCCAACCGACCCTGCGCAAGTATGTCAACGTCATGCAAATGGTCAATGAGATCGATTCCGAGCTGGAGGATGGCAGTCCACAGGAAGTCTGGGTATTGCCGACCGAACTGTTTCCCTACGAGGACAACGGCGTTAGTTACAATCAGTCGGAAGGCGTGGAGCCGGTGTCCGAACCCTTTCACTATGACGAGTGGGATTACCAGGTGCAGCTGGCGCGCCCCGAGTGGACTACTGTCATCGAACGCCGTCAGCGGCGCGACGATCCCGGGGTTATGGATGAAATTCTCGAAAAACACAAGCCGATAGCGAGTCGCATCAAGCATTTAATCGATGCGCTGCAGCCGCAGGGAATCGTACGCAAACGTGGCTACGAGGATGGTGACGAACTCGATATCGATGCGGCGGTGCGGGCGATGATTGATATTCGCCGTGGTGTCATGCCCGACCCGCGGGTGAACATCCGCATCACGCGCCATGTGCGCGATTTGTCGATGGTGGTGCTGATGGATTTGTCCGCATCGACCAATGATCGTGTCGGCGATTTGAGCGAGCAGGACGAGGGTTACCTGGAGCAACCCAGGATTCTGGACCTGACCCGCGAGGCCACCGGGTTACTCGCCTGGGCAGTCGATTCGATCGGTGACGATTTCGCGGTGCACGGCTTTGCTTCCGATGGTCGCCACGATGTGCAGTATTATCGTTTCAAGGACTTCGATGAACCATATGCCGAAGCGGCGAAATCGAGACTGGCGGGGATGCAGGGCGGGTTGTCGACGCGTATGGGAGCGGCGTTACGCCATGCCGGCTGGCATCTCGGGCAACAGGCCAGTAGCAAGCGTCTTGTTTTGCTGATTACCGATGGCGAACCGGCCGACATCGATGAACGCGATCCGCAATACTTGCGCCAGGACAGCAAGCAGGCGGTCGATGAACTGGCCGCGCAGGGGATACATACCTATTGCCTGACCCTCGATCCGCAGGCAGATACCTACGTATCAAGGATTTTTGGCGCCAACAACTACTCTATTGTGGATAATATCGAACGCTTGCCAGAACGCCTGCCGAAGGTTTTTTCAGTGCTCACGACATAGCTATTGAAAGTAATAGGACATATCGCTATTTGGTTATTACATTGGACGCAATGATTTGATAGTTTTGCTCGCTAGCAGATGTCAAAATAATTCGAATAACCGATACGTAGCACCGATACATGAAGAAATCAGTCATCTCGCCAATTTCGCTTTCCGCCCCGAGACGCTGGAAAGTATTGTTATTCCTCCATGGCTCGTGTCCTGGTGTTATCGATGAATAGGCCGAATACCGAAATCCAGCCCGAAATTTCTGCAATGACCCGCAAAATTGCTTTTGATCGAATCAAACTTGTGCTGTTCGATCTGGATGGCACCCTGGTCGACAGTGTCGGTGACCTGGCCTGGTGTGGCAATGAAATGCTGCGCAGCCTCCAGATGCCGCTACATGACCCGGAGGCGGCACGGCGCTGGGTCGGTAATGGGCTCGAGCGTTTCGTCAAACGGGTGTTGACCGGTGATATGGAGGCCGAGCCCGGCGAGACCCTGTTTAACGCCGGGCTGGAGATTTTCAAACGGCTTTATGCCGAGCATGCGAGTGATCACAGCCTGTTGTACCCGGGTGCTATCGAGACCTTAAAATATCTCGCTGGACTCGATCTGCATCTGGCCTGCGTTACCAACAAACCGGAACCGTTTACCTCCGGGTTGATTGCGGCGATGGGACTCAGCGAGTATTTCGGCCTGGTAGTGGCTGGTGATACCACTGCAAAGAAAAAACCTGATCCAATGCCATTGCACTATGCCGCGGATCATTTTGCGATCGATTACGGTCAGTGCCTGATGGTGGGTGATTCCAGTAATGATGTGCAAGCGGCACGCGCGGCTGGATTCAACATAATCTGTGTGCCCTACGGATATAACCATGGTAATGATATTCGTGACGCCAACCCAGACATGGTGGTTGAAAATTTAATCGAACTGAATGAAATGTTTGCCTGAGGAGGGCGGTTATGAACCTGAATCGAAGAGAGTTTATCCGACTGATGGGCCTGGCCGGCGCCGCAGGTATATTTCCGCGTGCAGGATTCTCGGCAGGCAGCGACGGCTCAAAGCTTTACGACATGCCAGCCTTTGGCAACGCGCGAATCTTACACTTTACCGACTGTCATGCGCAGCTAAACCCGATTTACTTTCGTGAACCCAACGTCAACCTGGGATTTGGCAACGCTTTCGGCAAGGCGCCACACCTGGTTGGAACCCATTTATTGAATCAATTCGGTATTCCGGCTGGCGGCATTGAAGAACACGCCTACACCTACCTGAATTTTGAGCAGGCGGCACGGATGTACGGCAAAGTCGGTGGCTTTGCGCACCTGGCAACCCTGGTCAAAAAGCTACGTGCTGAGTATGCGCAGGGACGCTCGCTGCTACTCGATGGCGGTGACACATGGCAAGGCTCGGGCACGGCGTACTGGACGCGCGGCAGGGACATG
>JBATHL010000077.1:0-1827 GCA_049666745.1 Gammaproteobacteria bacterium | reverse complement strand
CACTCATTCCTTGCCACCAAACTGTAAATTGAATTTATCGATAAATTGCGCCAGGGAATCCTGCGCCAGCGCGTTTATACCCGCTGCTGCCTTGCGTCCGCCGCCGGACGGAAACTGCCGGCATAGTTCGTCGGCGCCATCCTTACGGTTATAGGGTGCACGCACGCTAACCCGATGGTGCCCGTCACCCATATCCACCAGCAAGGCATGGGCCCGGTCCGGGAATTGCTTGGCGAGATCATTGCCCACGACGCCAACAGTCCTCCGCGCCCAGCCTTCATTGGGTAACAGGTAGACCGCTCCGGCCGCGGATTCGGAATCTGCGCTAGCGTTCTGTGCGCGCGCCATATCATCCTGAAACTGCTCCAGCAGTTCTGCATACGCGGTCTCGTTTTCGATAAAATCGCGTGGGTCGTTATATGGATGTATCAGGCCGAACAGCTCGACCGGGTGAAACATTAAATCGCCCAGCTCGAAACCGTAACCGTTGTAATTCAGGCAAATGCCGAGTTGTTGCAGATCGGCGAGTTCGTTCACCCCGAGTCCAATCGATTCTCCGAGCTGGCTCGCCGGTCCATCGAAGTTATCGCCATAAGCGCCCACGACGGCCCAGCGCGCCTGTGCATTGTCGAGCAGTTTATTGATAATCAGGCTGGTACAGGTGTCCGCGGCCACATCGATGTGACAGTCGAGCAATTCGCTGTCAGGAATTTCACCGGGATAATGGTGGTCGGCATAGAAAACCCTGGCACCGATGGTCAGCGCATCGACCAGGGCGTCGCGGTTTTTGTCGAGTGATACGTCGAGTATGGTGATTTCGTCACCCGCGCTAACGTCAACTTGCTGCAACAGGTCGATATCGCGTTTGAGCCCACTGATCCGCTGCGCTTCGCGTGGAAACTGCAAGCGGAGCTGCTGCAAAGCGCAGATGCCATCGGCGTCGCCGTTGAATATGTCGTAACAGGCCATGTTTTGGTGGCCTCGATGCTAATGGATCCCGCGGTCAAGCCGCGGGATGACATTTCTGGTATGCAGGATGACATTCCTGGTGGGCGGGATGACATTTCCTGGTTGCAGGATGGAATATCCTGATTGCAGGAGTACATTCCCAGGCTGAAGGGTGACGGCAAACATTGAAAAACCTGGCCGCTAGAACGGGATATCGTCGAAACCGTCGTCCATCGACGCGGTTTCGGTTGCCGCGGGCCTGGATTGCGGTTGCGACTGCGATTGACCGCCGGATTCCATCGGCGCGCCTCCGCCTGCACCAGCGCGACCACCGAGCATCTGCATCTCGTTGGCGACGATCTCGGTACTGTAGCGATCGTTACCGCTATTGTCCTGCCACTTGCGGGTCTGTATGCGCCCCTCGAAATAGGCCTGCGAGCCTTTCTTCAGATATTGCGACGCGATTTCGGCGAGCTTGCCGAACATTACGATGCGGTGCCACTCGGTGCGCTCCTGGGCTTCGCCGGTCGACTTGTCTTTCCAGGTTTCGTTGGTGGCGACACTGATATTGGCCACCGCGCTGCCGTTTGCGGTATACCTCATTTCAGGATCCTGTCCCAATGTTCCAACGATAATTGCTTTGTTTACACCTCTGGCCATGCCACGCTCCGGTAATAATATGATGGGTCCAATGCGGAAGCGGTTATTTTACTTGGACCCATCTTATTATGCGAGTTGGATTTTGCTTTAACCGGCATGTTCCGTATCGGTTCGTCGTCCCAGCATCTCCATTTCATTGGCGACGATCTGGGTGGTATAGCGATCGTTGCCGCCCTGGTCCTGCCATTTGCTGGTTTTGATCTTGCCTTCGAAGTAGGC